>JADYZK010000229.1 GCA_020853175.1 Bacteroidales bacterium | reverse complement strand
TCTTTTGTAAGCACGAAGAAATCGGATGACTTTTCAAAAGTGTTAAATTTCGATAGCAGATCGTCGGGAAGGCCGGTGAGTTTGCGTGTGCTCAAATCAATCCAGCTTCCCATCATTTCGCAGCGGGCAAAGTTTTTCCCGTCGGCATCATAAAAGTCATGAAGAAACAAAAAATACATGCCGTCTTCCGACATCCCTTTCATTTGTAGGGAAACATGTACCGGCTTCCCCGGGAAAACTTCGCGGAAATAATAGAGATGTTCATAAAAGGCCACCGGCCCTAAATTGCGCTGGGCCAATTGTTTCTGATCCAGATGGTGTTCCATCAGAAAACTCATGCGTGTGTGACTCATATAGTCAATATAGGCGCTGTTCCGCAGGTGGCGGTTGGCATCCACGTCGCTCCAGCGTATTTCAAACTGTTTGGTGTACATCATTTACTTTTTTTACAAATTTAAACTTCTTTTGCGATGCGGACAGTGTGAATGAGCATGGTTGATGTGTTATTTTCCAATGTTAACGGTTCAAAACCTATGCACCCAGTGTGGTGAGGGGCTATGTTGACTTTGTACAAACCATCGTCGTTTCAGCAGAAAAAGGTTATCAATTCCGGAAAATCAAAGATCCCTTTGTTTAGGACTAAATCCGTTTTAAACACTTTTAAGAATCTAACACAGCTATTTATCCTAAATTTGTCGCTTGTTTCAATATCAACATGAAAAATAGAGCCAACATACTTGTCGTCTTTTTGATTTTCTTTGCTTTTTCGAGCTTTGCGCAACAATTTGGTGCCTATCCCATGGGCAGTGCGTTGAATCTGAACACTGACAATGGTTTCGCTGCAAACAAACCTTTCACTCCTGATGTTACGATTGCCCTTGGAAGCAGTTTCAGTAGCTTTGGCAATGGTTTCAACGCCTTTGGCACGTTCATCAGTCCGGAAATCAGTTTTCCTGTTCATAAGAAATTCACTGTCAATGCCGGATTGACTTACTCCACTTTGAATTACACAGGTTTTGGCTCGGAGAACAGTGTGGGCCAGCGTAGTTTCGATCAGTATGGCAGCGTGTATGTTAGCGGACTTTACCAATTGACTGAAAAAATCAGCATTGCTGGCACAGCCTTTAAAACCTTCCCGCTTTCTGACCAAAGTCCGAAGGCCAATCCGCGGGCACTCGACTTCAGCAACGAAGGTGTTGTCATTGATATGAACTATCAACTCAGCGATAAAGTCAGGCTGAGCGCGGGTTTCAAATACCAAAAACAAAACACTTTCAATGATTACAATTCTTTTGGTGGCTACAACTCTTTTGGTTCACCGTTCAATCATTCTATGTTTGGACCTGGTTTTTAGCAATTGTATTTTTTTGGATGAAATACAATTTACGCCGAAACATAGAAATGATGGTGTTTCGGGCCGCACGATGGGTTGAGCGGAGATCCACCCCAAAAAAGGTTTGCTTAATTTCTTAACTAAGTGTTCGTCTAACGTTTCAAAAATGTTTTTGAATTAAAAACTCCAACTCCCTTTTAACGATGGGTTTTGTAATGTAATCATTGCAACCTGCACGGATTGATTTTTCTCTGTCATTGATAAGTGCAAAAGCTGTTTGAGCGATAATTATCATTTTTTTATCAAATTTCCTTATTTGTCTAACGGCTTCGTAGCCATTCATTTCGGGCATTTGAATGTCCATGAGAACCAAATCAATATCCGGATTGTTTTTGCAAGTTTCAACAGCGTCCTTACCTGAATTTACGGTGATTATTTCTGCGGCGATGTGGTGTAAAATGAAGGTAAGCAGTTGTGTTGAAAAGAAATCGTTTTCAACGATAAGTATTTTTAGGCCTTTTATCTGATTTTGTTTTTCGACAACCGTTGTATTTTTATTTATTTCTAGTGCAACAACATTATTGAAGGGCAGCGTGAAATAGAATGTTGAGCCATTATTTTCTTTGCTTTCTACCCAAATTTTTCCGCCCAACATCTCAATATATGCACGCGAAATGGTTAATCCAAGCCCTGAGCCTTGTAGGGCCATAGTGTCTTGAATATCGGCTTGTATAAAGCGTTCAAAGATGGCTGCTTGTCTGTCGGTGGGAATGCCAATCCCGGTATCTTTCACAAAAAACTGTAGTTCGGTTTTGGAGCTGTTGAGTACATATCCAAGCTCAACAAGGCCCACGCGGGTATATTTGATCGCGTTTTTAATTAAATTGGTAAATATGCCATGAAGTTTTACCTTGTCGGTGAAGATGAACGATTCTTCGTTTTGTAAAAAATTCGACTGCCAAAGTTGGATGTTCTTTTCTACCGCCTCGGGGAGGAAGAAGCTGTAACAATCACCCAAAATTTCATTGATATTTACACTTGAAATATTCACCTCCATTTGACCCGATTCTATTTTAGCAATATCAATAATTTCATTGATGGTGTTTAACATACGATGGCCACTTTTTTCAATAATTCTAAGGTATTGCTGTTGCTCGTCACTGTTTAAATCCATCTCTTGCAGCAGGTTGGTGAACCCTAAGATGCCATTCATGGGTGTACGGATTTCATGACTCATATTGGCCAAAAAAGCAGTCTTCAAGCGGTCGCTTTCTTCGGCATGTTCTTTGGCTTTAATGAGTTCAACTTCAAATTTTTTGATGGCAGTAATATCATGGGAAACAGCAAATATCAAGGGTTTATTATTTACAAAAATTTTATGGCCTTGAAGTTGCACGAAGATTAAGGTGCCGTCTTTCTTTTTATGCCGTCTGAGATCAACAATAGACTCTTCTTGTTGTTCAACTTTATTTGCGTTTTTTATGGACTCCTCTATTTCTGCACTAAATTTCAAACACGACATCCCTATTAATTCGTCTTTGTCGTAGCCATACATTTCTGAAGTAGCTGCATTGGCCTCTATAATTTCAAAAGTATCCGGATCGTAACTAAAAATGGCATCGGCCACACGGTTAAAAATGCCCTTAAACTTTAATTCGCTTCGTTCTGTTTTTTCTTTCTCCTTGATAAGATTGACTTCGCTCTCTTTTCTATTGCTAATATCCACAAGGGTTATCAAACAATCATCACCATTTGTTGAAAGGATACCTTCAGCAATGATATATAACGGTGGTTCTTCTTTTATTGAAATGATGATTTCGCAGCTTTGTTTGTTGTGGGTTGTAAAAACATTTTTCAAAAAGTTTGAAAACATTTCACGGGTATCATTGGACACAAAAAGCAAAAATCTGTGGTTCATTAAATGCTGTCTGTCTTTGTTCAGTAAATTTGCAGCTGCAAAGTTAATTTGTGTGATTTCGCCTAATTTTGAAAGCGTCATATAGCCCATAGGAGCAAAATCATAAAGTTCAATGTATTTTTCCTCAGCATTTTTTGCTTGTTCAGTGGCAATTAAGAGTTCTTCTTTTTGCATTTCAAACTCAATTTCGTGAACTTCTAATTCGTGAATCAGTTTCAACATATCGGCTTCAACTGTAGGTGATTGAGCAGAACCATGCCGGGTTTTCAATTCTTGTTCAGCTTTTTGGCGAAGCATTGCGTCTTCCGTTGAGTTTTTGTCTTTCATGATTCAAGAATATTATGTTTTCGAAGAATTTCAATGGTCTTATGAAGTTCGAATTCCAAATTTTTGGCTTCGGTAATGTCAATAAAAGTAATTACCAGCCCGTCAATGCGGTCATCTAAAGTGCGATAGGGCATAATGCGCACTTTAAACCATTTCTGATCATTGGTTGTTATGGATACTTCTTTGAAGATGAGTTTCTCCAAAACTTCAATGGCATCATTTTTTAATTCGGGATAATTCAGATTAGAAACTAAGTCGGTAAATGGTCGGCCAATATCGGAATGTCGCAGTTTGAATAGTTGAGTAAGTTGTTCGGTAAAGCGCCTGATGTTCAATTTTTTGTCGAGAAACAAGGTGGCAATATCGGTGCTGTTTAAAAGGTTTTTCATGTCGTTTTCGGCAATCATATAATCTGCAACCTTGCTCTGCAATTCCGCATTTACCGTCTGCAATTCCTCGTTTAAACTCTGCATTTCTTCTTTTGATGTAGTGAGTTCTTCATTGGTAGATTGCAACTCTTCGTTGGTAGATTGCATTTCTTCATTGGTTGATTTCAACACTTCTTGAGTGGTCTGCATTTCTTCGCGGTTGCTTTGCAGCTCTTCTTTGGCGCGTTGCAATTCAAGTTCTAACTCCTGCTCGAGGAGGGTTGACCTTTTAATTGTTTTTTTCGATTTTACAGTTGTTGATGGGTTTAACTCATTCACATCCGTAAAAACAACCATAATCATTCCTTTTAGGGCTAAAGGTTTTTCAATTCGTTGAAGGGTAACATCAATGATTTGCGAACCGCCATTTGTGCCGATGGTGAGGTGGTATAGTTTTATAGGGCCGTCATTTTGTTTTGCTTTTCTTAATGCCTCCGGAAGTTCGTTTCGTAGCCCTTCTCGCGCCATCGAGTAGATGTTCCAATTGGCTTTTCCGGCAGCAGGTTCTAAGTACTTGCCCGTTCTACCGGTAATATTTAAAATGTCGCCATCTTCATTGATCAAAACACTGGCTGGTGTAAAATGCTGAAGCAATAGCTGATCGGCAAGGGTTTGAATGTTTTCGGTAGTTGGTGTAGCCGGCACATCGTTGGTCTTCATTTTTGTCGTATAAACCAAAGTATCAGGAAGGTTTAATAATTCATTATTTCCGGAATTAGGCAGTTTTTTATAAATTTTCAGTTTTGTATCCACAGTTAAAAATAGATTGTTTTGAGAATTTTCGTTTTCTGCTGTGCCAAGCACCATTATGCCACCTGCATTTAAGCTGATATGAAATAAATTCATCAGTTTTTTTTGTAAGTCCGGCTCCATATAAATGAGCAGGTTGCGGCAAAACAGAAAATCTAATTTGGTAAATGGTGGTTCTTTAATCACACTGTGAGGGGCAAACACGATCATTTCGCGTATGCTGGTGTTGATACGAAAACCGGTTTCTGCTTGTACAAAAAACGTATTGATCCGTTCAGGAGAAACATGAGAAACAGTTTTTTGATTAAAAAAACCTTTTTGGGCTTTTTCTATGGCATCGGCATCAATATCGGTTGCAAATATTTGAAAGGAAAGGGATTTTTCGTTTTTCATTTTTTCATAAACTTCCTTCAATACAATTGCCAACGAATAAGCTTCTTCTCCAGAGGAACAAGCAGGCACCCAAGCCCTGATGACATACCCGTTTGGTAAAGTTTTAAAGATCTCGGGCAATACTTTATCTTTCAGCATTTCCCATACAGGCTGATCGCGGAAGAAATGAGTCACTCCAATTAACATTTCTTTAAAGAGTATTTCCAGCTCTTTGGGGTTTTCTTGTAAAAACCGAACGTAATTTGTAATCGAATGGATTTGATGCACTTCCATGCGCCGTTCGATACGCCTATACAAGGTGTTTTTTTTATACAATGAAAAATCATGTCCTGTGTGTGTGCGAAGCAGCAGGATTATTTTATCGAGCTTGTTTTTGCTCTTGTCATCTATTGCAACCGTAGTTGCTTTCGGTTTATTGCCTTGTAGAAAGGCAATCAATTTTACCGGTAGTTCGTTGGCCGGGGCCAAAATATCAGCACGAACTTCATTTAAAGCACTGTTGGGCATCCCGTCAAATTTTGCTGTTTGCGGGTCTTGTATCAACACGATGCCGTTTTTTTCTTGGATAGCTTTTAACCCTAAACTGCCATCAGATCCCATGCCTGAAAGCACGATGCCTATGCTTTTTTCGAGCTGATCGTCGGCCAATGAACGAAAAAAAACATCAATAGGAAGACGCAAACCATGCGACTCAACGGGCTCAAACAAATGCAAGCAACCCTTGAACACCGACATGCTTTTGTTGGGTGGAATAATATACACATGGTTGGGCTGAATCTGTATTCGATCTGTTGCTTGCAACACTTTCATAGCCGTGGTTCGCTGCAAAATCTCGGGCAACATGCATACGTGGGTGGTATCGAGATGCTGAATCACCACAAAAGCAAGTCCACCATTGGGTGGCACATGACCAAAAAACTGCTCCAAAGCTTCCAATCCGCCTGCCGAAGCTCCAATTCCAACAATCGGAAAATTCTTTGAGGTTGAGCTTTGCTCCGAAGCTTTTCTAGTAATAGCCTTCTCTTTTGGTGTGATAGCTTTTTTCATGTGTCAAGGTTTAAATGATAATGCGCATTTCGTAAAAATACGGAATAAAAAATCAAAAACCTACTAAAATCAAAGTTTAAATCACTTATGGAAAAAATAAGTTTTGAATTCCTGCGCTAATTGCCTATCATTCAAGATATAGAGACCGGTTTTAAATGACACATTTCAATGTAACATCATACGAAAGTGTTCAACAATGGAACCTTTTCAAAGCAAAAAGGAATAGATGTTCCTTCAAAATTGGGGGCTGGGCCAAAAGTTTTTCTTCTAAAGTTTCGGATGGGTTTCGCACTTCGAGCCACAAGCAGTCTTTCGGCTCACCGTGTCGCAATAGGAGATGTAAAAAAATAAACTATTTTTGAGCTATACAATAAATGAAATACCGATTCGATCATGGACCTGAAAGCTCAATTATTTAGAAAAAAGATGCTGAAATTACACTGCATATTGCTCCTTCTTTTCATCACTTCCATGACGTTTGGACAAACGGCAGCACCTTCCAACGAGAGGGAATTTACACCCGAACAATTGCGAAAGGAGTTAGCAATAGTGAGTAAATCGTTGAAAGAAATTCATCCTTCAGTGTATTCTTTTGTTTCGGAAGATAGTTTAAACAGTTTGATTCAAGCCTTTTCCAATGATCTAACCCATAACATGACCGCATCGGAGTTTCATGTTGTAGTAAGGAAGTTGATTCGACACATCCGTTGTGGGCATACGGTTGCACGTCCTTCGGCTGAATGGTATTCGGAACAAGGCACTGATTCAAAATTGTTGCCATTTGATGTCTTATTA
>JADYZK010000228.1 GCA_020853175.1 Bacteroidales bacterium | reverse complement strand
TGTTTTTTAATGGCAAAAACGTTGAACTCACAGAAACCTTCCCCTACATAGAAGTTTTTCAGTATGAAGCCGCCTCAGTTTGGGAAGATGAAGAAGACGGCAAGATGATAAGTGGCATTTGGGAGGAAACGAACAACAAGAGTGAAAAAATCTATTTACAAGCTTTGGCACTTTGTTATGAAAAACTCAACTACCTACTAATTAAACCTTTAGATAAAGACACTGATCTAAACGATGGTTTTTTACAAAAGGCACGCGAACAAAAGCTTACCCTCGACCAACTGGCTTCCACAGAAAAAAAACTCAAACAACTGTTGGGATTTAAAGATCAGTTTGTTTCAATTATTTCACACGATCTGCGATCGCCCATCGGAGCTGTTATTGGCCTTACTGAAATGTTACTTACTGATGTTGAGCTGCTTAAAAACATCAATCCATCGCAGTTGGAGGTACTTTCCGACATCAAAAACGAGATGTATCGCCTGTTGGATTACAACGACAAATTGTTTCAATGGTCGAACCTCGAGTTGGGAAACTTCAAAATTGCCAAGGTGAGAATCAGTACCGAGAATCTGGCCTCCCACATTGAAAAAATGCACGCGGCCAAGGTGAAGGAAAAGCAAATTGAGTTAAAAACATCTGGAGAATCAGCCTTTATTTTCTATGGCGATGAAACGCTTATGATTCAGGTATTGAACAACCTAGTGGGTAATGCAGTAAAGTTTACCCCTGAAAACGGACAAATTACACTGCATTTTAACCATAGAAATGGAAAAAAGGAAATAGCCATCAGCGACTCGGGAATTGGAATGGATACCGAAACTCAAAACAAGCTTTTCAGCAATTTTACACGGAAAACGACAATAGGCACATTTGGTGAAAGAGGCACCGGACTGGGATTGGGCATTGTAAAAAAGATTTTGGATGCGCATGGATTCGACATTCATGTTACTTCGCAACAATGGATAGGAAGCACATTTACCATCACTATTCCTGAATAAAATGGCATTCCATTCAATATCAACGTTTTAATATTTCAATATGAAACAATACCAATTAAAACATATAGCGTATGAAACCCTTAAAATCGTGGCTTGCCCTTTGCGCCATCACACTCCTTTCCACTTTAAGTATCGCCCAATCCACTGAAATTGTTTACAAACAAAAGGGTAAATCTAACTACAAGTTAACCATTCAATTGACTGATGAACAAGGACTTGCTCTTCAATCTGCAGAACAATTTATTGCTTCCGATAAAGTTTATTTTTCGCTCATCCCAAACGAGGAAAGTGAAAGGGAGTACTTTAAAGAGAGTGACCTCAAAAATGAATTGTTGAGTATAGCGCTTTATCAAAAAAACGAGCAGAAAAGGCTACAGGCCATTCAGCCCATTACATCCGACGGTAAAATTATTCGCGTTTTGTTGACCTACCTCAAAAGCGATCTCCAGCTTTGGAAACCAATGACCTTTAGAAAAGAAACAATGCTGTCGGGCGAGATCGTTTTTCCTGAAAACTATTTTGATGATTTTGAATGGTTTAACAACAAATATCAATCCCTACGCAAATTCGAAAAAAACGAGAAATACGATGAAATGCTTGCTTTGGAGCTTGAAGTTTTACAACAAGCAGAAAAATCAACGACCTTTAGCTATATGCAGTTTTACACTGCCTTAACCGAAGATTTGCCTTTTAAAACCGCCTCTGCTCCAATTCACAAAATGATGGACGAGTACGATGAAGTGGAAACCCAATTGATTTCGACATGGGAAGTGGCCGATTTCAAAAGATTAAATGAGATTGAGGTTGCGCTTGCGAAATGGATGGATAAAGCAAAGCCATACAGCAACTTCAAGTATAAAAAAAGCAAAGAATTGGACCAACTTATCCAAAACACAAATGAAAAGCTGACTTTAAGGCAAAGTTTCAACAAAGACCGTTTTGTAGCAAAAAAGATGAGCATCATCGAACAAGGAAAATATGATCAGTTTCAGTTCCAATTGTTTGTGGATTTGTTGTACCAAACCATTTTAAAAAATGGAGGATTTAAGTCGGTAAGCAAAAATATCAGCCTTGATTATCCACTTAAAAAAGAAGAAGAAAGTAAACTTGATGTAGATGCCGGCTGGAAACAACAATATAACGATTTGCTTTTTGCACTTCAAACTCAACAACAAAGTGATAGTGCTGGTTTGTTGTTTAACGAAAACATCCTCAAAAACTTATACACAGAAATTGTTTATCAACCCAAACCCTATTTTGAAATCTTTTCAGCAGCAAACAGTGCAGTTGCCGGCACCGACCTCTTTCTGGAGTTGGTTGAAGAAAGCATCAAAAAATCGAACAGCATTGAGGATATCTCCAAAATGGAGATCATGAAAATTTGTTACCCTCTTACCGATGAAATGTCCGAATCATTCGTAACCAACCTCAACAATGGCATAAAAAAATTGAATGAAGGCAAATGGAAAGACGCCGATTTTAGTTTTGAATTGGGCATCCGGCAAAACAGCCAATTTGCACCGGCTTGGTACTTTCTCGGCTACTGCAAATACAAGCAAGGCGAAGTGTTTTCCGCACAATCGCGGATTGACCAAGCTTTGCAACTCTACCCGGAATATGTTACTCCAAAACTATTTCTTTTCAGCTTGTTAGAAGAGCAAGGCGATCATACCAAAATCTTGCAACAAAGCAAAGAAGCATTGGCCGTTCACGATGTATTTCTTTTCCGCTTATGGAAAGCCAAATCGCATTTCATGCTGAAACAATTCAACGAGGCCATTGATGAAATTAAAAACGGTTGTCTGCGGTTAAATCCCAACAACGAGGATGCCTATTACCTATTAGGAGATGTGTATGTGGCCCTTAAAAAAATTGATTTGGCACGCGAAGCCTATCTGACAACACAACAAATCAATCCTTTTGAATCGGCTCTTTTCAACGAAAAGATGAGTGCCATTGCACAAATGAAATAAGCTGAAGCACTTTTTACATTCTTGTTTTCTTCTTTCAAGGTCAATAAATGACTCCAATTATATTTAATTTGGAGCATGATAGACTCATTTACCCAGCTGAAGTTACGATTCATATCACGCTAACTTGCATTATGGACCGCGAGTTGCGAAACAAATTGCAATTGCTTTATATTGATAATAAAGTTAAGGTTAACCTTTAAAAAATGTTAAATAATTGGTTTGTAATCCTTTATAACACAGGTGTAGTAGCGTTGATGAAGTAAATATAGGAGTTGGAAGTAACATTGATGTAAGCTAAAACTTGTTAAATGGTTGTTTTTACAATTAATATTGCCATTACATTCAAAAACCCAAACGCATTCACTAAACCAAAAAAGTATGAAAAGATTTACATTTTTGCTCATGATGTTGGCACTTCCCTTTGGGCTGTTGTTCGCTCAGGCAACAGTAAAAGGTAGGATTACCGACAATTCAACAAATGAAACCTTACCCGGCGCCAACATTACCCTCGTTGGAACGACAACAGGAACGGTAAGCGACATTGACGGAAATTTCACCTTGTCCATACCGGAAGGCAATCAGGCCATACAGGTGATGTTTGTGGGCTATCAAACCCGTACACGTACAATTAGTCTTGCTAAAGGAGAAACTATGAAATTGGATTTTAGCCTTGTTCCTGTAATCAATGAATTAGAGGAGTTTGTTGTTGTAGGTTATGGTGTGCAGCAAAAAAGTGTGGTCACGGGTGCCATTTCTGGAGTTCGCTCTAAAGACCTTGAAAACATGCCCATCAGCCGCATTGAGCAGGCGCTGCAAGGTAGAACTTCGGGCTTAACCATTGCCGCCAGCTCGGGGCAACCCGGAGCAGGTTCAACTGTTCGCGTGAGGGGGACAACCACCATCAACGACAGTAATCCACTCTATGTTGTTGACGGTATTCCTGTAGATGTTGGTGGAATAGATTACCTCAACTCAAGCGATATCGAATCCATTGAAGTGCTGAAAGACGCTGCCTCTGCTGCCATTTATGGAGCTCGTGCAGCCAATGGGGTAATCATTGTGACCACCAAAAAAGGAAAGTCGGGTGATATGCGTGTGAGTTATCACGCCTATCTCGGCACACAGTCGCCGGCAAAAAAACTTGATTTGTTGAATGCAACAGAGTATGCCACCATACGCAATGAAGCCCTTATCAACGCCAACAAGCCTGCTCTTTTTGCTAATCCCGAGGCATTAGGTGAAGGCACCGATTGGCAAGCTGAAATTTTTAACAACAATGCCATCATTCATAACCACGAATTGAGTGTGAGCGGTGGAAACGATCGTTCTACCTATTATATGTCGTTTGGTTATTATGACCAAGAAGGAATTGTTGCCACTGATATTTCTCACTACAAACGTTTAAACCTTCGTTTGAACACCACCCATACAGTAAACAAATGGTTAAAAATTGGAAACAACTTTGGCTACAGCCACATCAAAAACAAAGGCTCGTTGAACACCAACAGCGAATATGGCGGCCCATTGGCATCGGCCATCAACCTCGACCCCATTACACCAGTAGTAATTACCGATCCGGATGTTGCCAATGGTGCGCCTTACAGTGAGTTTCCGGTGGTGAGAGATGCTGCAGGTAATCCTTATGGTATCTCAGATTATGTAGTACAAGAAATGACCAATCCGCTTGCTTATATAGCCACACGCTTGGGAAATTATGGATGGTCAGACAATTTTGTAGGCAATGTTTTTGCTGAGGTCGAGCCTATTAAAGGCTTGATTCTGCGTTCCGATTTAGGCACCAAACTGGCTTTTTGGGGAGACGAAAGTTTTACACCCATTGCTTACCTCAACGCGGCTACATCCTCTGTAAACAATTCTTTCGATCGCAATACCAATCAAGGTCTCACTTGGAACTTAGAAAACACTGCCACCTATACACGCCAGTTTGGTCTGCATAATTTCTCCGGCCTTGTTGGAACAAGTGCTTATGTGAACAATAGCAAAGGCATCAGCGTTAGCTATAAGAACTTGCCGGTGAACAATTTCGATGATGCCTCAATGAACTACGACATTGCAACTGCCGACAAAATTGGTGGAGGCTGGGAAAGTCCTGATCATCGTGTTACATCGTTGTTTGGCCGCTTGACCTACAATTATGATCAAAAATACCTTTTCACAGGAATTGTCCGTCGCGATGGTTCTTCACGTTTCGGAAGCAACAATAAATTTGGTCATTTTCCCTCTGCATCAGTGGGTTGGGTGGTTTCACGCGAAGCCTTCTTCCCGGAGTTGGATTGGTTTAGCTTCTTAAAGATAAGAGGCTCTTACGGTGTAACCGGAAACGATAACATTGGTGATTTCCAGTACCTTTCAACTGTTGGTGGCGGACGCAACTACACTTTCAGCTACGATGGATATTTGATCGGATACAGTCCCAATGCCCCTTCCAATCCCGATTTGAAATGGGAACAAACCAGCCAATCCAACATTGGATTCGAGGCAACTTTGTTCTCTGACTTCCGCATTGTTCTTGACCTTTACAGTAAAAATACTACCGGTATGCTACAGCCCATTGTTTTACCCGCTTACGTGGGTGCTGCCGGAAACCCAACAGGAAACGTGGCTTCTATGACCAACAAAGGCGTTGAATTGGAGCTCAGTTATCGTTTCAAAATTGCAGAAGTTGAACTTGACATC
>JADYZK010000227.1 GCA_020853175.1 Bacteroidales bacterium | reverse complement strand
GGGTTTTTGAGCAAATCCTGAAAGGTGCGCACTGCCGCTTTGCGGCCAATATTTTCTTGCACCACCGGCCCTTTGGGAATGTTATTTCCTGTCGGTGCCAAACCTCTGTCATCAGGAACGGCTTTGAAGAGAATGGAATAATTGTCGGGCATCCAAACAAACGACCCCCAAAGGGCTTCGTTGACGTATGCTTTGGTGAGTTTGCGTGCTGTGGCCGTAGCCACTTCCACAACCCAGAGTTCGATGGTGTTTTCGGTGGTTTGCGTGAAGGCGATGTGTTTTTCGTCGGGCGACCAGCTGATGTTGCGGAGACGTGGCGCGGCCGGAAGTCCTTTCACGGGGATTTCATTTTTTCCGTCTATGTCCATCAGCGCAAGCGATTGGCTATAGGAGCTGCGCGATGGCCCATTGGTGTTGGGGTCAATCCTTACGCCTGCTAACTTAAGTTCGGGCGAGGCCAAATCGGCAATCACCGGCAACTCGCTGCCTTGCAACAACAGTATTTTACCAACTTTGGTGCCTATAGAAACATTGGGTGTTGAAGGTGAATCCACCATATCAATGATCGCCTGCGGCGGGAGTTGATAATTAAATTCTTGTGAAAAACTGTTCTGCGCAGCGAACAATAAAATGATAGTTAAAAGGATAAAACAACGCTTCATGGGTATATTTTTTGATGTAAAAAAACATGCATAACATTTCAAGCTGAAAAGCCTTAGCAAATGTAATGAAAACAATTGCTCAGGTGCTTTTCGGATTATTTTCCATGACCCCAAATTCTTAATTTTTATTGGCTTCATTTGCAGATTTTGTTCTTTTTAGCGCGCTTTTTCTCATTGTGAAATATGTTTCTATAATCACAATGCACCAAAGCAAGGAACATTTACCTTTGCAGCGCAAACACTGATACCACTCCATGGAGGGAAATAAATTCAACGAACGCCGACAAATCATTACGCTTGTCATCCTTGTCATTGGGGGGATTTTTGTGGTGCGTTTGTTTTTCTTACAGGTTATCAATCAGTCCTATAAGCTTTCTTCGCAAAACAATGTGCTGCGTTTTGTAACGCAATATCCTGCCCGCGGCACCATTTTCGATCGCAATGGCGAGTTGATGGTTTACAATGAGGCGGCTTATGATTTGTTAGTGGTACCACGCCAGGCAGTCATTGACGACACCCTTGCTTTTTGTAAGTTGTTGAAAATTGATCTGCCCTCTTTCAGGACACGATTTGAAAGCGCAAGGAAGTATTCGCGCTATCGGCCATCGGTTTTTTTGGAACAAATTTCAAAAGAAGATTACGGCTATATCATTGAAAAACTCTATCACTATCCAGGCTTTTTCTTTCAGGCACGTACCTTGCGCAAATACCCGCGACCCATTGCTGCCCATGTTTTGGGCGATGTGGGTGAGGTAAACAACGCCGACATGGAACGTGATGCGGTGTATAAAATGGGCGATTATATTGGGAAATCGGGGCTTGAAAAGTTTTATGAGAAGGATTTGCGGGGTAAAAAAGGCATGAAAATCATGATGGTGGACGTGCACAACCGTGAAAAAGGTAGCTATCGAGATGGGATTTATGACACCCTTCCGGTGACAGGAAAAAATATTTATTTGGGCATGGATGCGCGCCTGCAGGAATATGGCGAGCGGCTCATGGTGAACAAAACGGGCAGCGTGGTCGCCATTGATCCCGCCACGGGCGAAATATTGGCTTTGATCAGCAGTCCGAATTACGATCCTAATCTATTGGTGGGACGCTCACGCGGAAAAAACTTCAACGAACTGCTCAACGCACCACAAAAACCACTAATCAACCGCGCCATCTCTGGAACCTACTCGCCCGGCTCAACGTTTAAAATGCTGAATGCTCTCGTAGCCTTAGAAACGGGTTCTATTGATGAAAATACGCGGTTCAGTTGTCAAGGAAAATCAAGTACACCTATTAAATGTACCCACAGCCATGTCACGCCTTTGGCGGTGCATCAGGCCATCGAGCAGTCGTGCAATCCTTTTTTCTGGAACACCTTCCGAAACATTTTAATCAATCCTTCGCTCAAAGGTCAGAAGAATGCACTTGAATATTGGCATCAAAAGATGCTCGATTTTGGATTGGGACACCGCTTTAAGACCGATATCCCGTTTGAAGTGGCGGGCAACATTCCTTCGCGTGATTATTACGACAAGGTGTACAACGGAAGTTGGAATGCCATGACGGTGCGCTCACTCAGCATCGGCCAAGGCGAAATTCTTTTAACGCCTTTGCAGCTGGCCAATTTGGCCGCCATCATTGGGAATGAAGGCACTTATTATCCGCCGCACATGACACGCAAGATCGGTGAGGAGAACGATACTTTGCCGGCGCGATTTACCCAGAAGCTGTCCACCGGCATTGATGCACGTCACTTCCGTTTGGTCAAAAGTGCCATGCTCGACGTGTTTGAAGGTGGTGGTGGAACGGCACGACGCTTTAAGGTGGCTGATTTTAGGGCCGCCGGAAAAACCGGAACGGTGCAAAATCCCCATGGCAAAGACCACTCGCTTTTTATGGCTTTTGCACCTTATGAGCAACCGAAAATTGCCATTGCCGTAGTGATAGAAAATGCAGGTTTTGGTTCTACATGGGCGGCTCCTGTGGCCAGTTTGATGATGGAATTGTACCTCACCGGCGAAATCAAAAGGCCTGAAATGGAGAAGTTTTTATTAGAGAATTACCCTGACCCGGTGGCACCATGAGAGAAAATCAAAACATTTTGAGCCGCATTGAACTGCCGGTGCTGTTTCTATATCTGGCACTAACGCTCATTGGCTGGCTGAGCATTTATGCAGCGGTTTTTAATGAAGACCATACCAGTATTTTCGATATCACCCAACGCTACGGGAAGCAATTGTTGTGGATTGGACTGGCGCTGGTGCTGGGTTTGATCGTGCTGCTCACCGATTCGCGTTTCTTCAATGGGTTTGCTTTTTTTATCTATTTTGCTACCCTGTTGATGCTTGTGGCGGTTTTGGTTTTTGGCTCCACCGTTTCTGGAAGCAAATCGTGGTTTCAAATTGGCGGCTTTGGCCTGCAACCTGCTGAATTTGCTAAGTTCAGTACCGGATTGGCTTTGGCGGCGTTCTTGAATCGTCTGGAAACAGATATGCACCAAA
This sequence comes from Bacteroidales bacterium, assembly GCA_020853175.1. Classification (GTDB taxonomy): domain Bacteria; phylum Bacteroidota; class Bacteroidia; order Bacteroidales; family F082; genus JALNZU01. The sequence goes on along the minus strand of JADYZK010000227.1, from coordinate 1,927 downwards.
CCCGAACTAAAATTATCAGCATCATCATTATTGCCCTGCCGGCCATTCTTACTTTGATGCAATATGATACCGGATCGGCTTTGGTTTTTAGTGCTTTTGTGTTGGTGCTTTACCGCGAAGGATTGTCGGCTATTCCATTGGTGTTGGGACTGATAGCCATTGTTTTATTTATCGTAACACTATATTTCACGCCACTTTATGTAATTATGGGTATAGCCTTATTGTTGGCGGGTGCTTTATTTTTCATCAAGCGCAACTTGCCCAACATCATTCGGTTAATAGCGCTTTTCGCCGTAGCTTCGATGTTTATTGTAAGTGTTGGCTATGTTTTCAATAATATCCTTGAGCCGCACCAACGCACGCGCATCAACGTTTTGCTCGGACTCGATGAAGATTTGCGTGGAGCGGGTTACAACGTGCATCAATCGAAAATTGCCATTGGCTCAGGCGGTTTCAGCGGAAAGGGCTTCCTACAGGGTACGCAAACTAAATTTAATTTCGTGCCTGAACAAAGCACCGATTTCATTTTTTGCACCGTGGGTGAGGAGTGGGGTTTTATTGGCACCAGCATCTTAATTGGGTTATACTTGATGCTTTTTTTGCGGCTCATTCGCATGGCCGAGCGACAGCGGTCTACCTTTTCGCGGGTGTATGGCTATTCGGTAATAGCGGTCTTATTTTTCCATTTCACAATTAATATTGCCATGACCATCGGATTGGCTCCTGTGATCGGTATTCCACTTCCGTTTGTAAGTTATGGAGGATCGAGTCTTTGGGCTTTCACCATTATGTTGTTTGTGTTTCTCAAACTCGATGCAAACCGGTTGAATGTATTGTAAGTAGCAGGGAGAAGAAGTTAACAGTTAATGGTTTATGGTTGCTGGCGCAAACACTATTCACCGTTCATTATTCACCATAACTCACCTCAGCAGCGGAATTTTCAATTCACTTTCGAGGTACCTGAAATACCAGTAGAGCTTACGATTTACTTCAATGCCATAGTCTAAGTCGTTATCATAATTGAGGTAGTTGGTGATAACGCGACTGTAGCGTCCGCTGTTGTAATATTGGTTCCAATTGAGAGTGCCCAAGCGGTTCAGGCTTTGGTATTGTTCGTTGGAACGGTCTTGTGCCGGCGAAAAATGGGAGAAATACCATCGGTCAAAAGCCACATCCATGATGATAATTTGGTGCTGCAAACTGTCGTTATCAACGGTGGTTTCGATGTTGCGAAGGGTTGTGGTTTTGGTAGAACTGCAAGCGGTGGCGAGCGCAAAGGCCAAAAACAAAAAGATTAAATTTTTCATCTGTTGATGGATTAGGGACATACACTTTTTTACAAAAGTTATGCCATGCTTCTCAATTGGTAAACCTAAACAATCAGTTAGAAACAAACTTTAGTCCGATAATGGAAAAAATGAGGGTAGCAATAAAAAACAAGCGCCAAAAGTTGGTAGGCTCATGAAAAACAAGAATACCAACCAACACGGTTCCCACGGCACCAATGCCGGTCCAAACGGCATAAGCTGTGCCAATAGGTAGGTTTTCAGTTACCTTATACAATAAAACCATACTCACGCTTAGGCTAAGTATAAAGCCGGTAAACCACCAATACGATTCTGGAGCAGGGGTGCTGCGGGCCTTGGCCAAACAACTTGCAAAGGCTACCTCGAAAAGGCCGGCAATAATGAGAAGCATCCAATTCATGCTGCAAAAATAATCAATGATGGTTTTCAATGGGTTTTTAATTTTTCTTTCAATGAGTTCTGATTCACAAATGCACAACAGCATTTTTTATTTTTAAAAAAACTTGACAAACGAATGTGATTGTTGTATCATTGCAAAATAAATAACTAAAAACATAGTTATAAAACTATAAAAGTAGTCTATGAAAGAATTAACCAAAGCAGAAGAGCAAATCATGCAG
>JADYZK010000226.1 GCA_020853175.1 Bacteroidales bacterium | reverse complement strand
TGCAATTGCCATGCAGCAAGGTGGAACAATTGCCACAGCCAAACATTTTCCCGGACACGGCGACACCCAAAACGATTCTCATTATACCTTACCCGTTTTAAACCATTCGCGGGCACACTTCGATTCGGTAGAACTGGTACCTTTCAAAAAAATGATTGAAAGTGGCGTTGATGCCATTATGACGGCCCATCTGCACATTCCTGCTTTGGATGCCACACCCAATTTACCCAGCAGTCTTTCCTATCCTATTGTTACAGGCATCCTGAAAAACGAAATGGGCTTTAAAGGCCTTATCATTACCGATGGACTTGACATGAAAGGTGTTACATCTGTTCAGCCGTCAGGAAAAATTGAACTTGCAGCCCTTATGGCCGGCAATGACATTTTGCTGTTGCCCGAAAATATTCCTTTGGCCATACAAACCATTCTCGATGGTGTTGCTGATGGCAGCCTCAGCATGGCCCGCATTGAAGAAAGCTGTAAAAAAATCCTTCATTACAAATACAAGGTGGGACTAAACACATACCGACCCTCCAATATCGAAGGGCTGAACAAGGACCTCGCTAAAGTTGAATACCAACAACTCAACCAACAGCTGTTCAATGAGGCAGTTACATTGTTACGAAACAGCGATGACCTCCTCCCACTTAAGCCTGCGACCGACACCATGGCATTGCTGACAATCGGCAAAGAAACAGAAGCTGCTTTTAAAACTGAGCTTTCAAAAAAAGGAATAGTGGTTCAAGCCTTTACCCTCAACAAAAACGCCGATAAAGAAGCCATTGCCGCAGTGATAAAAAAGTTGAAGCCCTTCAAAAAGGTGATCGTAAACCTGCAAAACACCTCCATGCTTGCAGCCAAAAAATACGGCGTCACCGATGGAGTAATACAACTTATGCAAACCCTTTCAAAAGACAAGGACATCATTTTCAACCTGTTTGCTTCACCGTATGCCCTCGACCTGTTTGCTGTAAACGAACAGTATAAAGCCATTCTTATCGGCTATCAAGACCGTGATGAAAGCATTCAGGCCGTTGTTCAGATACTTATAGGCAAGCTTGAAGCCAAAGGCAAATTGCCTGTTTCGTTGAAAACCGGCTTCAAGGCCGGCGAGGGAATGACTACCAAAACAAATCAAAATGTTACCGGACTGCTCAATGAAGCAGACAAAAAAAAAACCGACCCACCGGCAATAAAAAATCCGTTTTTCGATAAGATTGATTCTATTGCCCAAGACGGAATCCTGAAAAAGGCATATCCTGGCTGCCAAATTGTAGCCCTTCACAACGGAAATTGCATCTATAATAAATCGTTTGGTTTCCTCACTTACGACTCTACTCATCCTGTAACCGCAGCAACCCTCTACGATCTGGCGAGCCTAACCAAAATTTTAGCCACCACGCCCGCCGTGATGCGCTTGTATGAAGACAGCAGCCTTTTCATGAGCCAAACCTTGGGCGATTTTCTACCTTATCTCAACAAAACCGACAAAGGCCAACTGAGAATTTATGACATTCTTGCCCATCAATCGGGGCTCGACGGATGGATTCCCTTTTATTTGAAAACCATCAAAAATAAAGACCTCGATCCTTTTGTGTATGCCAAAACCGCTGATGCCGATCACCCCTACCGCATTGCCGACAGCATTTATATGCACCGAAATTACCGCTATGCCATGTTTCAACAAATTGGTACGAGCAAACTGAAAGTGAAAGAATACCGCTATAGCGACATGGGGTTTATCATCCTTCCGGTGATTGTGGAACTGCTTACCAACCAACCTTTTGAAGAATTTGTTTATGATAATGTTTATCGCCCGCTGGCCTTAGATTCAATCACCTACCAACCTTTGAAAAAATTTCCACGCAGCCTCATTGCCCCCACCGAAGACGATCAAGATTTCAGGAAACAACTGCTTCAAGGCGATGTGCACGATCCCGGTGCCGCCATGCTGGGTGGTATTGCCGGACATGCAGGATTGTTTGGCAACGCCCATCAAGTGGCTCTGCTGATGCAAATGTTCCTTAACAAAGGCAGCCTTGATGGCGTGAAAATTTTTGAACCTCAAACCTTAAACTACTTCACACGCACCCATTTTAAAAACAATCGCCGTGGACTTGGCTTCGACAAACCTCCTTTGGACCCCAAAGAAACCAGCCGATCCATGGCCAAAAGTGCTTCGCCCGAAAGTTTTGGCCACACCGGTTTTACAGGCACTTTTGTTTGGGCCGACCCAAAAAATAAATTAGTAGTAGTATTTTTGTCCAACAGAGTGTATCCCAATGCCAAAACCAATCTCTTGGCCAAGATGAGCATTCGCCCACAAATTCACGAACTTTTTTATCAATACGTTCAACAAATCCAAAAGAAATAATGCACCAAACCACCGGACATCTTTCAGGAAAAAAAGAAGGCCGTAACCTATTGATTACAGTTGTTCTGAACATTGTCATCTCGACCGTAGAATTGATTGGCGGATTGCTTTCCAACAGCTTGGCCTTAATTTCCGATGCGCTGCACAATTTCAGCGATGGGATTGCACTTTTGATCGCCTATATTACCCTCAAAATGAGCAAAAAAGCTCCCAACAAGCAACTGACTTTCGGCTACAAGCGTATCCAAATTTTAGCTGCCATGTTCAATGCGGTAACCTTGATTGCCATTTGTGTGTTTTTGTTGGTTGAGGCCTTTCATCGCTTGCAAAACCCCAGCGAAGTGGAAGGCTATTCGATGCTTATTGTGGCTTCTATTGGAATGATTGCCAACCTTGTGGGAGTTTTTCTGCTCAAGGATTTCTCTAAAAATAACCTCAATATCAAATCAGCTTACTTGCATTTAATTGGCGACACCCTTTCGAGTGTGGCTGTAATTGTGGGCGGAGTGCTGATTATTTTCTTCAAAATTTATTGGGTTGATCCTGTGATTACACTCCTTATCAGTGTGTATATCATCAAAGAAACATGGCATGTGTTGGCAGAAACTTATCACATTTTGATGCAATCGGGACCTAAAGATTTACAATTAGAACCTATTGCCGAGCGCATGAAATTGATTGACGGCATAAAAAACATCCATCATCTGCACGTGTGGCAGCTCACCGAACAAGAAATATTTTTTGAAGCCCATTTAGAGATGGAAAATGATATGCTGCTCAGCATGGTTCAAGAAAAAAGAGAAGAAGCCGAGCATGTTTTAATGCACGAATTTGGTTTCACACATATTACCCTTCAAACAGAAATCAACTGCTGTCCCGATCTAAATCTCATCGCCTCAACAAGTTAAAATTCGTTTTCTTCCTTTTCAGACCATTTCATTCTTCAACATTTTCATTCCGTAACAATAACTATTTTTGCATCCTAAAAAATAAATATGAAATCACCTGCTTGCAGCCGACGGCTCATTTCCGTCCTTCTATGGATATTATCACTTTTATTAATGGGAAGTTTTGCCGTTTACCAGCGGACAACAGGCCCAACCTATCCTGTTAATGGAAAAGTAACCATTAAAGGTCAGTCTGTTAAATACAAATTGCTTCGTAGCCACAATACCGGACAAGACGCCTTGGTTACCATAGCCGTGCCGGAGGGCGTAACTGCTGTTTACAAATACAAACGGTTTAAAAGCCACGACGAATGGACAGCCGTTAACTTAGAACCTCAAAACGGAATCATCACAGCACCAGTCCCAAATCAACCACCTGCCGGGAAAGTTGAATACCAAATTGCTTTGATGGACGGCGAAAACGCCTATCCGCTTACCGAAGAAACGGTAGTATTGCGTTTCAAAGGTGCTGTGCCCGACTTTGTGTTGATTCCGCATATCTTTTTTATGTTTTTCGCAATGGTTTTTGGAATACGCACAGGTTTTGAAGCCTTGCTCAAACGCGAAAAAACTTACCAACTCACCTCCTTCACTTTGTTGTTGACCTTTATTGGTGGTTTGGTTTTTGGCCCTATCGTTCAAAAATATGCCTTTGATGCCTATTGGACCGGCTGGCCCTGGGGTTATGATCTCACCGACAACAAAACCATCATCGGCTTTATCTTTTGGCTTGCTGCTTGGTTTGTTTTACGCAGAAATCATAAAAACAGAACTTGGCCCATCGTGGCAACAATAGTAATGGTGGCTGTGTATTTAATTCCACATAGTGTTTTAGGCTCCGAAATTGACCATACCAAAAATACCACCAACACCACGGAGGAAACAAAATGACAGTGCTGATTATTATTGTAACTGTAGTTGTATCCATTCTCGCCATGCAAAACGCAGGTCTATTTCACCGCTTGAGTTTTAGCCCATGGCTGATTCGCGAAAAGGGACAAGGCTGGCGTTTTGTCAGCTACGGCCTCATTCATGCCGGCTGGATGCACCTTGCCATCAATATGTTTGTGTTGTATAGCTTTGGCAGACAGGTCGAGAATGGGTTTCAAGTCATTTTTGGCCCTGAAAAAGGTTGGCTGTACTTTTTCTTGCTGTATGTAGGAGGTATTCTATTTTCAACACTTTACGATTACGGCAAGTACAAAAACGACATCTATTACAACGCTGTTGGCGCTTCCGGTGCAGTGGCTGCGGTGCTTTTTTCGAGCATCCTGCTCAGTCCCAATTCTTCACTGATTATTTTCCCCATACCGATTCCCATTCCGGCTTATGTGTTTGGAATCATTTATCTGATTTATTCCATGTATATGGGCAAAAAAGGACAAGACAATATTGGTCACAACGCGCACTTTTATGGTGCATTGTATGGATTGATTTTTACAGCCATTGTTGTTCCAAATGTGGTGAAAATGTTTATTGCTCAGCTATTTGGTTAAAATATTGACTTTTAATTAAGTTCAGGATTTACAGGAAATCCGCGCCAAAGGTCGTATTTAGGCCCCAAGCGTTGCAAGTGATTGTCCCACATTTTATTGGCTTTTGTCTTCATCAGCAAGCGATAATTGGATTCGGAAACCACCCAAGCATTGCGTTGTAGCTCGTCTTCTAACTGCTTGGGCGACCAGCCTGAGTAGCCAAGAAAAAACCTGATTTGATCTTTACGCACCAGACCAAATTTCATCATATCCATCAGCACCTCCAATTGTCCTCCCCAATAAAGGCCGGGAAAAATTTCAGTGCTATGAGGTATTTCTGGTCCCAGATTGTGGATATAAAACAAGTTGTCGTTTTTCACAGGCCCTCCTATAAATACTGGAACATCAAAACCCTCAAAATCTTGTGTAAACTGGCTCAAAAAGGAGCCGGTTGGTTTGTTCATAACAATGCCGAAAGCCCCGTCATCATTGTGATCTACCAAAAGCACCACCGAACGCCCAAAATAAAACTCATCGGACAGCGGATCTGCTACAAGCACCCTGCCTTGCCTTGGCCTTAAATTATTGCTTTTTATGCGAATCAGTTTTTCCATGATTATCTACTAGAAGTTTTGAGATGTATTACACAAAACGTTAATTTTACCACCCAATCAAAAAATGTACCACGCATTGAAAAATGTTGACAATAGCATTCGTTTCGGGCAAATCCGTGAAGATTATCCCTTCTTTGAGTACCAAAGTTATGATTTTTCAGAGGATGAAACGCAATATATCCTTCAATTTAACTTTAATTTAGCAAACAAATACCATTTCAACCCTCAGACGGTTATTCCCAAGAAAAGTTTCATTCGCTTGCCCGAAAACTTGGAATTGGTGCATTGGATGGCTTTTCATATCGGCATGGTCGAGCTGGTGAGTTATTGGAAATGTGCCTGTCCGCCCAAGGTGATTGTTCGCCCATTTCATCTTGACGAAAGGCAAATAGCGTGGTGGAAAAAATTATACTTCAATGGTTTAGGTGAATTTTTTTATTTGAACGGTATCAAAACCACAGTTGATGAATTCATGGTTTTAAAAAGCGCTTCGAGCCATTACGGTCGAGCCGCAGACATTGAACTTCGTCCGCTTACTTTGGTTCCTATTGGCGGTGGAAAAGATTCAGTAGTCAGCTTAGAGCTGTTGCGTCAAAATCAAGTGAATATCATGCCGCTGCTGGTAAATCCTCTTGACGCCGGCACTGGCACTGCTGCCGTTGCAGGTTTCGGCCCTGACCAAAGTTTCATCCTGCATCGCAGCATTGACCCACTGTTGCTTCAATTGAATCAAAAAGGATTTCTCAACGGACACACCCCTTTTTCGGCTTTGTTGGCTTTCATGGGTG
>JADYZK010000225.1 GCA_020853175.1 Bacteroidales bacterium | reverse complement strand
CCCTACCAAAAATCCTGATAAGGAGTTTACCTACCTTGATGTTTCAAGTGTAAATAAAGAAACAAAAGAAATTGAAGGAGCGACTGTTTTACTTGGAAAAGACGCCCCAAGTAGAGCAAGAAAATTAGTAAGAGAGAATGATGTAATTTTTGCTACTGTAAGACCTACTCATAGCAGAGTTGCTTTAATTACGGAAGAATATGATGGGCAAGTATGTAGCACAGGATATTTTGTTTTGCGTGGAAAAGAAAACATTGACAACAAGTATTTATTCTACTTTTTGCTTACAGATGAATTCAATAAGCAAATGGAGAAACTACAAAAGGGAGCAAGTTATCCAGCAGTTACAGATGCAGAAGTAAAAAGCATTTTTCTTCGCTTTCCAAAATCCTTGTCCGAACAACAACGCATTGTTTCCATTTTAGATGAAGCCTTTGCTGCCATAGCCAAGGCAAAAGCCATTGCCGAACAAAACCTCAAAAACGCCAAAGAACTTTTTGAAAGCTATTTGCAGGGCGTGTTTGAGAATGGGAATTGGGAGAAAAAAGAATTAAGAGAGTTAACTACAGTTTTGGGAGATGGACTTCACGGGACACCAAAATACACTATTGACGGAGACTATTATTTCATAAATGGCAATAACTTAAACGATGGTAAGATTGAGTTTAAGGAAAATACTAAACGAGTTAATGTTGATGAATTTAATAAGCACAAGAAAAATCTTACTGATAGAACAGTTCTTGTTTCGATAAATGGCACATTAGGGAACGTTGCATTTTACAATAGAGAGAAAATTATTTTGGGCAAAAGTGCTTGCTATTTTAATCTCAAAGAAACCGTTGATAAGGGTTTTGTGAAGTATGTTCTTACAAGTCGATATTTCGTAGATTATGCTCACAGAGAAGCAACAGGAGCAACAATTAAAAATGTTTCTTTAAAATCAATGAGAGAATTTCAAGTTCCCTTACCACCACTCAAAGAACAACAAACCATCGTCCGCCAATTAGATGCCCTGCGAGCCGAAACACAAAAGTTAGAAGCGGTGTATCGGAAGAAAATGGATGATTTGGAGGAACTGAAAAAATCCATCTTGCAAAAGGCATTTGCGGGGGAACTGAAAACTGAAAAATTAGAAACAGTGTAATGGAAGAAAATAGAAACATAGATAAGAAATCACTCAAATTCCTAAACGGTAAAAACACCGATTGGAATGAGTTGGCGAAGGACTGTGTTTGCTTTGCCAATGCACAAGGTGGTTTTATCTATATTGGTATAGAAGACAAGGCAAGTTTGCCACCTGAAAAACAGAAAATTACCGATAGAAACTTGCCTGATATTATTCAGAAAAACATTGCACACAGGACAGTTAATGTAGGTATTGCCGTAACCATTGAAACTGCTGAGAACAAAGCCGAGTATATTCAAGTACAGATTTTCAGAAACGCACAAACCATTGCATCTACTACCGATGGCAAGTATTATGTAAGGGTTCACGATGAATGTAAGCCTGTGCCTCCCGATGAAATGGCTCGTTTGGCAGCCGATAAAAACGCATTTGTTTGGGAAGAGCAAATTACTAAAAGAGTTCACGCTTCTCAATTTGAAGAAGTTAAAAAAAGAACTTTTCTAAATGACATCAGAAACTCACAACGGGTAAGTCGCTTTATCAAAGAAATGAATGATGATGAAATTTTGGATTTCTACTTCATCCAAAAGAATGGATTTTTAACCAATTTGGGTATTTTGTGGATTGGCCAACGCAACGATAGGGCTTCGCTTTTGTATCCACCTGCCATACAAGTCATTCGATATGATGACAAGGATGAAAAAGTATGGAAATTGCTTTTAGATGATTACTTCGCTAATCCCAAAGAATTATTAGAAAGAGTGCTGAATGATGTTCCTGATTGGCAGGAAAGCGTAGAAGTATCAGAAGGAATGTTTCGAAAGAATATACCATTCTTTCCAATTGAAGTTGTAAGAGAATTGGTCGTAAATGCATTGGTTCATAGAACATACACCACTCGGGGCGATATTTTTATCAATATTTTCCCTGATAGAATGGAAATTCATAGTCCGGGACGATTACCATTTGGAGTAACACCCAAAAATATATTAAGTCAATCGATTAGAAGAAATGAACACCTTTCCAAAATATTTTATGATTTAGGCTTAATGGAAAAAGAAGGAAGTGGTTTTGATTTGGTTTATGCTAAACTTTTAGGTTCAGGAAAGCCTCTACCCATTGTAAAAGAAACTGACGAGCGGGTTACTGTGATTGTGAAAAAACAATTTGTGAGCAAAGAAGTGGTGAGATTGATGGATAAAGCAAGCAATGAGTTTTCATTGAAACAGAAGGAACTTATTTCATTGGGTTTATTGGCACAACAACAGTCTTACACAGCTCTTGAAATATCTAACATTCTTAATCAAAATGAAGAAGTAGGATTAAGAAATTGGTTGGGCAGATTGATTGATTTGGAATTGGTTGTAAAAACGGGCAAAGGGAAAGGCACTCAATATGCCGTAAATCCTGAATTTATCCGAAAAATCAATTTCAAGGGAAAAACTAATCTTAAAAACATTGAAGATTACCGTTTAGAAGAATTGATTTATAAAGATTTGACAGCATATCCTAATAGCGGTTTTGGAGAGATACATCAAAGGATTGGAAAAGAAATTAATCAATACAAAGTGAAGAGAATGCTTAAAAATATGGTTGACAAACAAATTTTGAAGACAACTGGCAAAACGGGAGGAATGAAATACCAATTAAAGCAAAACCTGCAAGAAAATGGATAAATGCTTTAAATCTGCTTTAATTAATAGGCTCTTTATTAAGCAAAATCTGCAAGAAAATCAATAAACACTCAATAGGATGCTCAATAGAAATCAAGAAAATATGCCAGTTACATACCATTTTGGGCTTAAAACCTTATTTGATGGTTATTTGACCACCTCAGAATTCTTATGTGATGGTTATGTGATAGGTGGCGCCAACAACCAACTCAAATCATTGATAATCAATGCTTTTTCATGTGATGGTTATGTGATTGGCAGCCCGATTTTATTTGGTGGTCATTTGATAAAAGAGAAATTATGAACGAAGCAGAAACAAGAGCAGAACTCATAGACCCAAAGCTAAAGGCTTGCGGTTGGGGCGTTGTGGAAGGATCTAAAGTCCTTCGTGAATACAACATTACGGCAGGCAAAATCCAAACAGGTGGTAGTTTCGACAGGCTCACTAACCGCGATGGCGTAAGAAGGGGCAAAAGAGAAATTGCCGATTATGTGTTGGTTTACAAAGGCATCAAATTAGCAGTTGTAGAAGCCAAAAGTGATGAATTGGAAGTGGGCGAAGGCGTAATGCAAGCCAAGAAATATGCAGAGAAACTAAAAT
>JADYZK010000224.1 GCA_020853175.1 Bacteroidales bacterium | reverse complement strand
TGCACCAACTGAATCCTATGTCAAATAGCCCTCTGAAAAAAATTTTATTCGCCATTAAAACCATTGTTTTCGACAGCGTGAAACAAAAACTTTGGTTAGGCAATTTTACCGGTGTTTCATCCCTTGACGGCAACCCGCTTTTAGGAGTTCCAAAAAGGATAAAAGACGATTTTCTCGAAAGGGTCGAAAGCATTGAAACGACCCGCGACGGCGCCATTTGGATCGGTACCACGCGCGGCCTATACCATTATGATGGCGATACGCTGATCAATTACGGCAACCGCGCACCTACGTTGCTCGGCGGTCGCATGATCGCGTTGAAAGCCTTGGGCGACTCATTGTGGATCGGCACCCGTGGCAATGGATTGCTTTTACTCACCCTCGATACCTTGAGGCAGTTTACAGAGCGTGATGGATTGCCGTCCAACTCCATCCGTAAAATTGAAGTGGCCGACAACTTCCTCATCGTGGGCGCCAACGACGGCTTAATTGTGATGAAACGAAAGCTCGAAGATGGAAAAATTGTCCTTCAAAGGCAGCTGGCCGCTTCCGAATTGATCAGTAAAGAAATCATGCAAATTGTGCAGAAAGACAAATCTACTTATGTGCTTTCACGAAAGGGATTGAGTGTTTTTTATGACATCACCAATTCCGGCAATGTTTTCCAACTTCCGGTTTTGCTGCGTCAGGTGATGGTAAAAAACAAACCGATAGAAATGAAAGAAAACCGTGCTTTTGACATCAGCGACAACAGCCTGAGTTTTGATTATTTTGGTATTTCGTTTCTGAAACAAGGCAAACAAACCTATCGGCATCGGTTGTTGGGCCTCGAAAACGAATGGGTAAACAACCAACAAACCATTGCACAATATCCATTTTTGCCTCCAGGAGCTTACCGTTTTGAGGTAGAAGTGATGAACACAGACGGCAGTTGGAGCACCTCAAGGGCAGCGTTCGACTTTACAATCCTTACTCCATTTTGGAGAAAATGGTGGTTCATCGCTCTGGTTACATTGGCAGTCATTTCAACTATGATTGGCATTTTTCGCATCTATGCCTATCGCATCAGCAGACAAAAACAGCTCATTTCCGACATCAACCGCTACCACCAAGAGGCTTTGGCCAACCAAATGAATCCCCATTTTTTATTTAACGCCCTCAACACCGTTCAGCGCTATATCCTTGAAAATGATAAGGTTTCGTCAAGCCGATACTTGAGTAAGTTTTCAAGTTTGATGCGCACCATGGTAAGCAATGCACAACACCAACGCATCACCTTGCAAAAAGAAATTGAAGCCCTCACGCTGTATATTGAGGTGGAGGTGGCCCGATTCAAAGACCGTTTTACTTTTCATTTTGAGTGCGATAGCGACATTGATGTGGAAAAAACTACCATCCCCGTCTTTTTTATTCAGCCTTTGGTTGAAAATGCCATCAAACACGGCTTGATGAACAAAACCGAACATGGTGAACTAAAAATCAGTTTTTATAGAAAAAAAAATACGCTTTTTTGCGAAGTCCTCGACAACGGCATCGGACGCACCGAAGCCCGCAGAATTGCCAATAAACTCGATAAGCAATCATTGGGTATTTCTATCATTCAAAAAAGAATATCTTTGATCAACAAAAGCACCAATGAAGGGATGTATTTGGAATACGAAGATCTGTTTTCACCTGAGAACCAGGCTTGCGGAACCAAAGTTACCCTTGTTTTCCCGAATATTTTAAACAACACCTAACAACATGAATAAAACCCTCCGAATAGCCATTATTGACGACGAGCCCGATGCAGTAGCGTCAATCAAACTCATCATTAACGAATTCAACAAAAACGTGGAAGTGGTTGCAACAGCCAACACCATTGACAAAGCCTGGGATTTGATTAAAGCCACCGAGCCCGATCTTGTTTTTTTGGATATTGATATGCCGCGTGGCACCGGCTTTGATTTGCTCGAACGTTTCCCTATCCGAAAATTTGAAGTCATTTTTATTACCGCCTATTCCAAATACCTTGAAAAAGCAAAGCAATACGGAGCCTTTGATTATCTGCATAAACCCATTGACATTGATGTTTTTAATCAAAGTGTGGAGCGTTTTAAAGCGCATTTAGACCGCGACGGAATCACTGTTTTCCGCATGATGATGTAAACAGCGACAGTGAGCGGTTGGCGGAACAAAGCTGCGATGGGATTCTGATGGTTCAACTTTCTAAAAAATGACAGTTTTTTACAGCTGCTTTGGCTTTGCCTTTCGCATTAAAGCCTTACTTTTGCCGCTTTGTTAAAAAAATCCATGTTCAAAAAGCTGAGTTTCGTTGTTTTCTTGTTTCTGCTCATAGGGGTTGATGGTTGTAGGTTTTCTGCCGGGGAGGAAGATGTTTTTCAAGACATTGAAAAACTTAAAGTCATTTCCGCCGATAAGATTTACACCCTCAAAACCGAAAAAAACTTCAAAAGGAAAGCCACCTACGTGGACAGTGTTTTCAACCGTTTGCAACATTTAACCGGCTTCAACGGCACCGTTTTATACGCTGAACAAGAACGGATTGTCTATCAAAAAGCCTTTGGCTATGCCGATCCCGTCAAGCGCAAAGACGCCATCAACATTCAAAGTCAGTTTGAGCTGGCTTCGGTGTCGAAAATGTTTACGGCTACTGCAATTCTGATTTTAAAAGAAAAGGGATTGCTTGACCTCGACATGGACCTGCGCACCTATATTCCCGAATGGCCTTACGAAGGTGTTACCCTCCGCCAACTGCTCACCCACCGTTCGGGCATGCCGCGTTATGAATTTCTTGCCGATACGGAGTGGCCCGACAAAAACAAACCTTTGACCAACCAAAGCATGATTCAGCTGTTCGTGCTTCACAAACCCAATGCCTATTTCAGTCCCAACAACGGCTTTCACTACTGCAATACCAACTACGCGCTATTGGGCTCGGTGGTGGAGCGCGTCAGCAAGCAGCCTTTTTACGAGTTCATGCAAAAAAATATTTTTAAACCTGCGGGAATGTCGCACTCTTTCATCTATCACTTGCCTGCCGATACCCTGATTTCGGGCTATCGCGATGCAGGTGTTCCAGGCTATGATCAACGTGGACGCCGGTTGGTGAAGGTTCCCAATGATTATTTGAATGGCGTGATGGGCGACAAAGGCATGTTTTCGACTGTTGGCGATCTTTTTCATTTCGACATTGCCTTGAAGCATGAAATCTTGTTGAAAAAATCAACCCTCGAAGAAGCCTACAGTCCCGGAAGTCCGTCGAAACGTAAAAACAAAGACAACTATGGCTTCGGTTGGCGCATCCATGCCAAATCCGACAGCGCCGTGTATCATTACGGTTGGTGGAAAGGCTATCGTTCGTTTTTTCTGCGCGATCTGGGTCAAAACAAAACTTTGATCATCCTCACCAACAAATCAAAAGCTCCAAGCTCTGATTTCTTTTGGGATATTATTGATGACCAACGTTTTCCTTTGGCGCCTTCCAAGGCCAATCCGGCTGTGGAGCTGCGCATCAAGCGTTAGTCAGCCAAGCGTTTCAAAACCCACAATTGGTTTTTCTCTGTCTTTCGGATTTCCGACAACCAGCTTTTTCGCGCCGAGGGTGGCTGTTGAATGGGCTGCTCCAGTTTTGTGACCAAGCCAAACGGAAAGTGCTTCAAAGCCTCTTCGATAGGATGTTGCATGGTTAAACCTGCCTCAAGCGCGAAGGTTGAAAACAACACCACCAACCGGGTTCCAGGCTTTAAAACCTGGGCGGCTTGGGTAAAAAACGTTTCAAAAAAAGCCGAGTGATAGTGCGTTGCGGCGTCTAACCAATTGTCGGTTTCGGCCGGAATCCAAGGTGGATTAAAAACAACCAAATCCATTGATTGCATTTCAAGGCCTTCAAAAAAGGAGGTCATCACCACTGACACTCTTGACAGCAAACCTTGCGCTTCGGCATCGGTCTTTAGACTTATTAAAGCGTTGACATTGATGTCGGTAGCAGTAACTTTTTCGCAGCCGTGCTTCAATAAATAATGTGCCAATACACCGCAACCGGTGCCCATATCAAGGGCATGATGGAGCTGGGGCTGTTTAGAAAGCCAACTGTCAAAAAGCTCGAGATGCTCCGTTCGGGTAGGAAAATAAACTCCATAATAGGGATGCAGCGCGTAGCTTAAACCCGGATAGCTGATGCCTCTTTTGAACCATTGCCACGAACCGTTGAGGCCGAGAAAATCGGAAAAACGCATCAAAAAAGCAGGCTCCTTTGGATAAAGTTCGCTAATCCAGCCATTTTGTGGCGCCCCCTGTAACGTACACTTCCCCTTTGAAATAGGAACAAGCAAACGATCTGAAAAAGATTGCAACAAAGCTTTGTTGGCGCGCGATGACTCAAAATCGGTAATCGGGATTTGGATGGCAGCTTGCTTTTTCAGCCAACTGTAAAAACCCAAAACACTGGCATAAGAACCTTTGGCCACAAACACCTCAGCTGCTTTCATTTGCTTGAGCAACTTGCGAAAATGCACGCCCACGACGAACATTTTATAAGACGGATCAAAAGCTATGGGCTCAGGCCGTAAGGGCGTGTTTTGGGATGGATCGGGAATTAAATTCACCGAAGGGGTTTGAGGAGTTGACATGAAATTGATTAGTTGTTAACAAGCAGTTTGAACCCTACACCATGCACATTCATCAGCTCGATATTGGAATCTTCTTTAAAATATTTGCGCAGTTTGGTGATGTAAACATCCATGGAACGGGCGTTGAAATAGCTGTCGTCGTACCAAATTTTATTCAAGGCCACTGAGCGATCGAGCACGTTGTTCAGGTTTTCGCAAAGCAAGCGCAAGAGCTCCGACTCTTTGGAGGTGAGTTTGTTTTCTTCATTGCCACGGGTCAACAGCTGGCGGTTGTAGTCGAAGTTGTAACTGCCAATTGTAAAAGTAGTTGGCCTAACGGTGTCTTCGGCCGAGCGACGGATGATGGCTTTCATGCGCAGCAAAAGCTCTTCCATGCTAAAAGGCTTGCTCAAATAGTCATCGGCACCCAGCTCAAAGCCTTTGAGTTTATCTTCTTGCATGGCTTTGGCGGTAAGAAAAAGCATCGGGATTTTTTTGTCTAACTTCCTGATTTCACCTGCCAGAGTAAAGCCATCCATTACCGGCATCATCACATCAAAAACACAAAAATGATAGTCTTCACGTTTGAATTTATCCAATGCTTCTTGTCCGTCGCCGCAGAGGGTGGTTGGGAATCCTTTGGCTTCGAGATAGGCTTTGAGGATGGTTCCTAAGTTTTTATCGTCTTCTGCCAATAAAACTTTCATTTGATTTTCCATGATTTTATTTTTTTAGTTGCCCTCGAGGGGAAGTCTGATATAAAATGTTGATCCTTTTTTCAATTCGCTGTTTACGCCAATCATGCCGCCCATTTTTTCGATGGAAGCTTTCACATAGCTGAGGCCCAAACCAAAGCCTTTTACGTTGTGAACATTGCCCGTTGGCACGCGGTATAACTTTTCAAAGATACGTTTTTGATTGGCTTTGCTGATACCGATGCCGTTATCCACCACACTCAGCTCAAAAGCATTGGGGATGTTGCGGCTTTTTACAACAATTTGTGGCACTGCTTCAGTATATTTGAGGGCGTTGTCGAGCAAATTTAACACAATATTGGTCAGGTGAACCTTGTCGCCGATCACAAATGAATCATCGGCCTTGAGATCGGCAAAGATATGTCCGTTTCGGCTTTTGGCTTGCAGCATTTTGGTGGCAACAGCCTCTTTGATGATGTCGTGAAAATCGAGTTTGTCTTTCTTTAAAATCAGTTCGCCCTTATCCAACACCGCCGATTGCAGCACTTGTTCGGCCATGGTTCCGAGGCGTTTGTTCTCTTCATCAATCATGCTGATGTATGTAGAGTACAACACTTCCGACTTTTGAATGTCGTTGTCGCGAAGGGCTTCGCAGGCCAAAGCAATCGTCGAGATGGGTGTTTTAAACTCGTGGGTCATATTGTTCACAAAATCGCTTTTCATTTCCGATAGTTTCTTTTGCCTCAGGATGACATAAATGGTGGATGCAAAAGCCAGTATGATGGTCAAAATCAAAGCCCCCGAAACGAACAACAACTCCGACAACTGACGCACAAGAAAACGCTTCTCGTTAGGGAAATACACCAAAAGCTTATCGGCAAAACGCACAGGCGATATGGTTGGATACAAATCGAAGGCAAAACTTTCGTCAATCAACTGCTGCGGAAAACGACCTGTTTTTTGAAAAAGCATCGCGTTTTTGGTAGGACTATATATACCCAGCTCAAAATAAGTGTCAATACCAAATTTGGCCAACTCCACCTTTGCCATGCTGTCAATGCGCAGCGGTTCCATCTCTTTGATGTTGGACGATTGCTCATTAAACCCAAAAATCATGTCCTGAAGCTTCTCTTCGGCGATGGTGGTGCGCCTGATAAAAGAGCCATATTCTTCTTTGGTCATCGGCTTTTGAATCTCTTGTTTCATGCTGCGCTTGAGCGAATCATACACCGCTACCAAATTGGCCCTTTCGTTCATCAGATTGACATGATAAGCATATTGCCGCTGCATTTCCTCTTTTTCCAGAACTACAACAACTTGTTGCAAAGCCTGATGAACGTCTCTAACAAAAGTAGCTTCTTTCACCTTTACGGCATCGCCGATCAAATAAATCTGGATGCCCATCATGCCTGTAACAGCCAATGACATCAGCAAAACAATCCCTATCAGTAGTTTCTTATTCACAAAGCAAAAGTATAGCATTGATTTGCATGGTTTACAGCGCATTAACATATCTTAACAACCGTTAATGTTCATTAACAGCTCAAGCATCGTTTTGATTGTATTTTTGCATCAGTTCTTATAAATACCTCAAGCGATAATGATACGCATCTCCCCGATGTATTTATCATTATACATTATTAAGGTTTTCATAAATTTTGGTTTTTGGTTCAAAGAGGCAGGCTTAAGGCTTGCCTCTTTTTTTTGCTCAAGAAAGTACTATCCGCGCTTTCTTCTTAACTTTGCCCATCGTTTTTTTTGAACTCAACAATACATTATATATGATACAAGTAAAACTTGAATTGGAGCAGATGTTCGGTTTCATCACCAAAGAACAACTTTTAGAATACGACAAACACATCGTGAGTGCTTACCGTAAAATTTACAACAAAACAGGTGCAGGAAGTGAATTTTTGGGCTGGGTTGATCTGCCTTCGGCCATTACTGAAAGCGAAATTACAGCCATTGAAGCCCATGCAGCTGCGCTGCGTAAAAAATCGGAAGTGTTTGTAGTCATTGGCATTGGCGGCTCTTATCTCGGTGCCCGTGCCGTGATTGAAGCCATGACGCATCATTTTCAGCAACTGAACGGCTCCAACGACAGCACGCACATCATCTATGCCGGACAAAACATCAGCGAAGATTACCTGAGCGATCTGATGGATGTGTTGAACAAAAAAGATTATTCGCTGGCTGTGATCAGCAAATCGGGCACCACCACCGAGCCTGCTATCGCTTTTAGGGTGTTGAAAGCCCACCTCGAAAGCAAATACGGCATCGAAGAAGCCCGCCAACGCATTGTGGCCATCACCGACAAAAGCCGCGGTGCCCTCAAGCAGCTGGCTGATAGCGAAGGCTATGTGTCCTACGTTGTTCCTGATGATGTTGGGGGACGCTATTCGGTGCTTACGCCTGTGGGATTGTTGCCCATCGCCGTGGCCGGCATCAACATTCGCGAGCTGATTGAAGGCGCACGTAAGATGGAAGCCATGAGCCGCGCTGTGCAAAAAATTCACGGCAACCCCATTGCCTGGTACGCCGTGGCTCGCCAAGCCTTATACGCTTCCGGCAAAACCGTTGAAGTGATGGTGAACTACGAACCCCGTTTGTTTTATTTCACTGAATGGTTCAAGCAGCTCTATGGCGAAAGCGAAGGCAAAGAAAACAAAGGTATTTTTCCTGCCGGAGTGGGCTTCACCACCGATCTCCATTCCATGGGACAATACATTCAGGAAGGCCTGCGCTTTTTGTTTGAAACGGTGATTTCCGTTGAGCAACCGGTGCGTGAAATGCGCGTGCCTGCTGCCGAAAACGATCTCGACCAGCTGAACTACATCGCCGGAAAACGACTTTCGGAGGTGAACCACAAAGCAGAGCAAGGCACCACCCTGGCCCATGTGGACGGTGGCGTTCCTAATATCCGCATCGTGGTTCCGGCCATCAATGCCAATACCATCGGACAGTTGATTTACTTCTTCGAGATGGGCTGCGCCTTAAGCGGATACATGCTGGGCGTGAATCCTTTCGATCAGCCAGGCGTGGAAGCCTACAAAAAGAATATGTTCGCACTGTTAGGTAAGAAGGGTTTTGAAAGCCAAACGGCCGAGCTTGAACAGAGGATAAAAGGCTAAAGTAGGGACGAGGGACAAGGCAAACGAAGAGACTTGAGCGACGGAGTGACGAAGTGAAGAGTGAATAGTGAATAGTGAATAGTGAATAGTGAATAGTGAATAGTATAATGCTAAAGTATAATGGATAGAGCCAAAGACAAATAAATGAAAAAAATTCTCACCATCGTCGGCGCACGCCCTCAGTTTGTTAAAGCTGCTGTGCTCAGCCGGCTCATTCGTTCCCACACTTGGCGAAATCAGTTTCAGGAAATACTGCTGCATACCGGACAGCATTACGATGAAAACATGTCAGAAATCTTTTTTCGCGATATGCAGATTCCCAAGCCCGACATCCACCTGAAGATCGGCGGACTGAGTCATGGCGTCATGACCGGACAGATGCTCATCGAGATTGAAGCCGCACTTCTGCTCGAAAAACCCGACCTTGTCTTGGTTTACGGCGACACCAACAGCACCCTCGCCGGCGCTTTGGCTGCTGCCAAGCTGCATATCCCGGTGGCCCATGTTGAAGCCGGCCTCAGAAGCTACAACAAACGCATGCCCGAAGAGCAAAACCGCATCCTCACCGACCACCTCGCCACCTGGTGCTTCTGTCCTACCGAAACAGCCGTGAGCAACCTTAAAAATGAAGGCATCACCCAGGGTGTTCATCAAGTGGGCGACATCATGTACGACGCCACCTTGTTTTACCTTCAGGTGATTGAGAAGGAGAAGCAACAAGGCATCAACAGACTTCAGGCCTTGGCACTGCCTCCCCATTTTCTGTTAACTACCATCCATCGGGCCGAAAACACCGACGACCTGCACCGGCTGCATTCCATCACCGAGGCACTCAACGCCCTGCCCACCGACGTGGTCCTTCCGCTGCATCCGCGCACACTAAAAAAAATTACTGAAGCAGGCCTACACCTCAAACCGCATGTCAGGCTGCTTGAACCTGTGGGATACCTCGAAATGGTAGAGCTGGAATCCTTGTCCTCAGCCATCATCACCGATTCGGGCGGCGTGCAAAAAGAGGCCTACTTCATGCACAAACCTTGCATCACCCTGCGCGACGAAACAGAATGGGTTGAAACCGTACACAGCGGATGGAACACCCTTGTGGGCGCCAACACAGAAAAAATCCTCCATGCCATCAGCACCGCACAAACGCCCCCCACCCAAGCCACCTTCTATGGCGATGGCAACACCGCAACCAGAATCCTCCAACAATTGGCAGAACGTTTTTGAGTTACAGGGTTTTTCGGATTTAAAGGCTAAAGTTGAAAGTAAAAAGACTAAAGTAAAAAGTAAAAAGTAAAAAGGCTAAAGGCTAAAGTAAAAAGTAAAAAGGCTAAAGTAAAAAAGCTCTCGTCTTGAGACGAGACCAAAGACCACCAGCTAACTCCCCATTTTCTATCAGTAAAAGGCTCTGGGATGGAGAAAGATGGCTAGTGGAGAAGGTTGTGAAAAAGTAAGGCATCTGTGATTCAATCATTCAATTCCGAAGCGTCGTGCCTCCTCTTCGGGCTCAAAAATTCAAAAATTAGTTCATTGATCAAACAATTTTTTGAATCTTTGAATCCTTAAATCTTTGTCCCGCACTTGCGGGATTGAATTATTAAATCTTATGAACCATCGCATTACCCAACTACTTATTTTGTTCGTATTTTTTATTCTTTCATGTGGCGCACCACCGCCTCCCGTGAAGGTGCATAACATGGCCGGATTGTGGCAAACTACTGAAGGTCCTTTGCTGTATGAAAAGTGGTACATCAGTCCGGATTCAAATTTGAAGGGAATAAGTTTTAGTATCAACCAAGGCGATACATTGATATTTGAGGAGATGCGCATTGCTATTGTTGAAGGTAAATGGCACTTTTATGCCCGGGTGCCCAATGAAAACGACAGCGATGAAACTGCCTTTGCACTCTCCGAGCAGGAAAAATCAAGCTGGGTATTCGAAAACGCTGACAATGACTATCCCAATCGTATTATTTACAGCCTAATATCCGATAGCACCCTGTATGCCCGCATTGAAAATATGAGAGGCAACCAACAAAAGGAATTTCACTTTAAAAGAATAGGCCATGACGTTCGACCAACTGATCATCCATAGACAAAGTGTGCGAAAATACACTTCGCAAGCTGTAGAACACGAAAAACT
>JADYZK010000223.1 GCA_020853175.1 Bacteroidales bacterium | reverse complement strand
TGAACAGATTTAAAGGACTGCAAAACAACACTGTTTTGAGTATGTTTGAGGACAGAAGCGGAAACCTTTGGCTCGGGCTCGACAATGGCATTGACTATATTGAAATCAATTCGCCTTTGTCCATTTTTGATCATACTTTCCATATCGAAAGTACTTATTCTTCAGTGGTTTATGAGGGTTTACTCTATGTTGGTACCAATCAAGGACTGTTTGTCACGCGGATGAATGAGCTGGATAAAAATGGAGAATCACAAGACAATTTCCAGTTTATAGAAGGCACTGAAGGGCAGGTATGGAAGCTTGAGGTTGTGGATAACACTTTGTTGTGTGGTCATAATTTCGGACTGTTTCAGGTGAAAGGCAATCGTGCAAAAAAGCTCACCTCAGAACGTGGCTATTGGTCGTTTTTGTCGCTCGATTCGCAAAGCGATACCCTTCTCTGCGGCACCTACAACGGTCTTTCGGTTATCGTAAACGACAATGGAAACTGGCGTTACTCCCATCGTCTGGAAGGTTTCAACGAATCCAGTCGCAATATCACCAAGGGCATAGGCAAATACGACCTGTGGATGGCGCACGGATACCGTGGAATCTTCCATTTGCAATTGAACAGCAAGCTCACAAAAGTTGAAAACTACGCTCTTTTTGGCGCCGAAAGTGGCCTTCCGCCGGCATTGCCTTACAATGTTTTTACCATTGGCAACGAAACAATTTTTACTTCGAGCAAGGGGCTGTTTACTTTTCAGGCAAGCAGCAACACCTTTATTCAGTATGAAAAATTGAATAAAATATTAGGCAATCATGTTGATATTGATCAACTTAACGCTGATGCCAACGACAATATTTGGTATTTTTCCAATGGAACGATGGGTTTGTTGCGTTTGTTGGAAGACGGCAGTTTTAGCAATGTTACCGCACCTTTTATGCGCATCAACAACTCACTGATCGAAGCGTATGAAAATGTATTTGTTTATGACAACCGCAATGTTTTCATTGGAACAAAAAACGGCTTACTGCATTATGATCCTTTTTACCGAAAAGATTATTCCTCACACCAAACTTTGGTTTTTAGAGAAATTTCTTTCGCCGGAAAAGACAGTGTGATTGCCCTTAGCGGCAGCAGAAATAAAGATCAGGGAGAGGGCTTGAAAGGACTTAAAGTGCCATTTGCATACAACAACGCGGTGTTTCGGTTCAGCAATCCTGAGTTTGAGGGTGCGGGCTCGTGTTTGTTTTCATTCCGTTTGGAGGGCTTAGACGAATCTTGGTCGGCATGGTCACCTCTCACTTTTAAAGAGTATATGAACCTCCCCGAAGGTCAATACACCTTTAGTTTGAAATCGAAAAGCTTGAACAACAGCGAAGAAAAAACAGCGCATTTCAATTTCACGATTCAGCCGCCCTTTTACCGATCAGTTTGGGCCTATATCCTTTATCTTGTGGCCATTATAAGTTTCGTCATTGGAAATGTGTTTTTCATTCAACGGCGGGTTTCGCTGGCCAAGCAACAAGAAGAAGAGAAGCATTTGAAAGCTTTACGCGAACAGGAACTCACTTTTAGAGAACAGGCGTTGTTAGCGGAAAAAGAAATTATCAACCTTAAAAATGAAAGTCTGCAAAGTGAAGTTGTTCATAAAAATAAGGAGTTGGCCAACACGACCCTCCATTTAATTCACAAAAACAAAATCCTCAATGCCATCAAGGCCCAGCTGAATGGCCTGTTGGAGAGCAATATGGCGCAAGCCAAGAAAACCCAAATTGATAGTCTCATCTACAAGATCAACCGGGAATTGAAAAACGAAAAATTTCAAGAGGTTTTTGATGATTACTTCGACGATGTGCACCAAGATTTTATTAGTCGCTTAAAAGACCGCCACACCAACCTCTCGCCACGCGAACTCCGCCTGTGTGCTTATCTCAAAATGAATCTTTCCACCAAAGAGATTGCTCCTCTGATGAACATTTCAATCCGTGGGGTCGAAATTGGTCGCTATCGGTTAAGAAAAAAGTTGGAGCTGGAACGCGATGACAACTTGATTGACTATCTTTTAAAGTTTTGATGTTCAAGTGAATAAACTACTACATCTGTAAAAGTCCCATCCGAAAGTTGTTCGGATAATACCTCTGTTTTAATGTGATCGAAGCCCAGTTGCTCGGGTATTTTGCGACTATCCATGTTGTTGATGGCACAGCGCACAATCACTTCGGGTATGGATAGTTGTTCAAAAGCAAAGTTGCAGAGGACTTTAGCTGACCGTATAATGATTCCTTTGTGTCTAAAATGCTCCGAAAGCCAATAACCTAACTCGATATTCTTTCTGTTTTCAGTTACATTTCTAAATCCAATCAAGCCTGCAAATTCATTTTGATAACTGATTTTAAACACATATTCTTGTGAGATAAGTCCCGCAGAAATGGAATAAATCACAAAATGTTTGGTGTCTTCAACGCTTTGGGTGGCTTTTACAAAGGGGAGCCATTTTCCCAAATAAGCTCTTTGATTGTCAATGGCAGCAAAAATAACCTCCGCATCTTTTAATTCAATC
>JADYZK010000222.1 GCA_020853175.1 Bacteroidales bacterium | reverse complement strand
ATCGAGGTTGTTGGCAACAGGCACACCATCTACAGGCAACTCTTTTGTTTGTTTGGGAATCCCAATCGAAGCATAGATAAGATAAGCATCTGGAAGCTGAGCTCCAACAGCGTCTGTCCAGTTGAGTGTAATTCCTGTTCCAGTAGCCTCTGCTGTAAAAGCAGTGGGGTAGTTGGTAGGTTCAGGTTTGAGAACAACATCACCACTGACGGTGAAGTCATCGTAATACACTGCGCCTCCATTGTTACCGTCTTGATTGTAAACCCTCACCTCGAAGCGGAAGGCTGTTGCTTCGGCAGGAGCGGTAAGCACGGCACTAAAATGCTGCCAGTGACTGTTGTCTTCGCTGTAAGTGGCTGGACGTAAAATGGTTTCATCGGCAGCAATGGTTGTTGTTCCATTGAGCCAGTAGGCCCAGATTCGGGTTTTGGCGGCATTGTCGTTGTCGAGAAAGTAGTATTCGATGGTGTAAGTGTTTCCGCCTTGAATACCTTGAACCACTTGCTGCATTTTTTTTGTTGATGCTGCTGAAGTATGTTTGGCAGAAAAGCTACCTGAATGCAGGAGATTGTTTGCTTTGGTAATATTTTCGGCGATGGTCCACGCGTCGGGTTGTGTATCACTGGTCCAGCTTTCTACTCCTCCATTTTGAACGAGATTTTGTGCGTTCATGGGCTGTGAAAAAATGGCCATAAGTGCCATAAGTGCAATAATGTAAATTTTTTTCATCTTTTGGGTATTTTGTTTATATGAATCATTATCATTCACAAAGGTACAACGAAAAGCTATAAAAATCAAAAAGGCGATCAAAATGGTCGCCTTTTTTAGATTTATTATTGAGGGTGAATGAGGATTACTTTTTGTCGTCAACTTCTTCAAAGTCAACGTCAGTAACTTCGTCATCACCGCTTTTTCCGGTATTTGATGATGCTGATGGATCACCTTGTGGGGCTTGTTCTCCGCCTTGCGCTTCGGTGTTGTTATACATTTGTTCGCTTGCAGTTTGCCAAATGCCGTTGAGTTTTGTCATTGCGGCATCAACAGCAGTAACATCTTGGTTTTTATGGGCATTTTTCAGTTGTTCAAGCGCTGCTTCAATTTCCGATTTTTTATCGGCAGGCAGTTTGTCGCCATACTCTTTGAGTTGTTTTTCTGTTTGGAAAATCAAACCATCGGCAGCGTTCAATTTGTCAACCCTTTCACGTTCTTTTTTGTCCGTTTCGGCGTTGGTAGTAGCTTCATCTTTCATGCGTTGGATGTCGGCATCACTTAATCCGGAAGAGGCTTCAATGCGAATGCTTTGCGATTTTCCGGTAGCTTTATCCTTGGCCGAAACATGCAGGATACCGTTGGAGTCAATGTCAAAAGTGACTTCAATTTGCGGTATTCCGCGTGATGCCGGTGGGATGCCGTCGAGGTGAAACTTGCCGATACTTTTGTTTTGATTGGCCATCGGGCGTTCGCCTTGGATAATATGGATTTCAACCGAAGGTTGGTTATCGGAAGCCGTTGAAAAGGTTTCAGATTTTTTGGTTGGGATGGTGGTGTTCGACTCGATCAGCTTGGTCATTACGCCTCCGAGGGTTTCAATACCGAGTGAGAGCGGGGTCACGTCGAGCAGCAACACATCTTTTATTTCGCCGGTGAGCACACCGCCTTGAATGGCAGCACCAATGGCCACAACTTCGTCGGGGTTCACACCTTTTGAAGGTTCTTTTCCAAAGAAATCCTTCACAATTTGTTGAATGGCGGGGATACGTGTTGATCCACCAACAAGAATAACGTCGTCAATATCGGCAGCAGTCATTCCGGCATCTTGAAGTGCTTTGCGGCAAGGTTCAATGGTGGCGCGGATGAGATGGTCGTTGAGTTGCTCAAATTTGGATCGGGTGAGTTTGCGCACCAAGTGCTTTGGCACACCGTCAACGGGCATGATATAAGGCAAATTGATTTCAGTTTCGGTGGAGCTGGAGAGTTCAATTTTGGCTTTTTCTGCTGCTTCTTTCAGGCGTTGCAAAGCCATGGGGTCTCTTGTCAAATCCAGACCTTCGTCTTTTTTAAACTCTTCGGCCAACCAATCAATGATGTTGTGGTCGAAGTCATCGCCACCAAGGTGGGTGTTTCCGTTGGTTGATTTCACTTCAAACACGCCATCGCCCATTTCGAGGATGGAGATATCGAAAGTTCCACCGCCTAAGTCATAGACAGCAATTTTGATATCGCTTTTCTTTTTGTCGAGGCCGTAAGCTAAGGCAGCGGCAGTAGGCTCATTGATGATACGTTTCACCTTTAAGCCTGCAATTTCGCCGGCTTCTTTGGTGGCCTGACGTTGCGAATCGCTAAAGTAAGCCGGAACGGTAATTACAGCTTCGGTAACGGTTTGACCCAGATAATCTTCAGCTGTTTTCTTCATTTTTTGAAGCACGATGGCTGAAATTTCTTGGGGTGTGTATAAGCGGTCTTCTATTTGAACGCGGGGTGTGTTGTTGTCGCCTTTCACCACTTTAAACGGAACGCGATCTTTTTCTTTTGTAATCTGATCGAATGTTTCGCCCATAAAACGCTTGATTGAAAAGATCGTTTTGGTGGGGTTAGTGATGGCTTGGCGTTTGGCCGGATCACCCACTTTGCGTTCGCCGTTATCGGCAAAAGCAACAATAGATGGTGTTGTGCG
Source organism: Bacteroidales bacterium (assembly GCA_020853175.1). Lineage (GTDB taxonomy): Bacteria > Bacteroidota > Bacteroidia > Bacteroidales > F082 > JALNZU01. Next base: position 1,075 of record JADYZK010000222.1, on the reverse strand, counting down.
ACGACCTTCGCTGTTGGGTATAACAACCGGCTCGTTGCCTTCCATTACTGAAACGCAGGAGTTGGTGGTTCCTAAGTCAATTCCAATGATTTTTCCCATTATGTTTTCCTCCTAATTTAGTATTTAATAATTTTCATTTTTATAGACTGTGAGTTCTTCAAGGATTGTGCCAGCGTTAGGAGCATGGCCAAATCTGTGTATTTCTATCACAAATCATGCGGATAAAACCAAAGAAATAGGCTATAACTAATTAGAAATGAATTAGATAATTTGATAAACGCTGTGGTTTTTAAGAATAAACTGATGGTGACAAAACGTCAGATTGGCAGTTTGATTTGACTGACAGCAAGCTCATTTGAAGCACTTTGAAGGGAATGTACCAATGGCTCGTGGTTGAAAAAAAAACAGGCGTTTTTGTTGAGTTATGCTTATCCAAGCACTTCATCAAGGCTTCCCGATTTTAAAACCCTAACTCCTTTGGATGTTTGATGCAGCACACATGCTTGGTTGTAAAGGTCGTGTTCGAGGAACAAAACAAAATTGTTGGCAAGGGCATCGGCGTAGAAACGTTCTTTGTCTTTGAGGGTTTCCAACGGTCGGGTGTCATACGCCATGATCCACGGCATGGGGATGTGCGATGCTGATGGCATGAGATCGGCCATAAAAACAACCGTTCTTCCGTGGTAGTTGATATGCGGAATCAATTGGCCCTCGGTATGTCCGTTGTAAAGTTTAAAATCAATGTTGGGAATGTAACTTCCTTCCTCGTCAATGAGTTTTAACTTACCACTTTCTTGTATGGGTATGATGTTTTCCTTTAAAAAGGAGGCTTCCTCACGGCGGTTGGGTTGAGTGGCCCATTCAAATTGTTGTTTGCTTGTCCAATAAGTGGCATTGGGGAAGGCCAGCTCGAAGCCGCTGCGATCGTCATTCCATTTCACGCTGCCACCGCAATGGTCGAAGTGCATGTGGGTGATGATCATATCAGTGATGTCTTCAGGAGTAAATCCCAGTTCGGCCAATGAGCTTTCGAGGGTGGCATCGCCGTTGAGGTAATAATGGCTGAGCCATTTTT
>JADYZK010000221.1 GCA_020853175.1 Bacteroidales bacterium | reverse complement strand
TGTATCTGCCCATTGACGCCAAGTTTCCGCAAGAAGCCTACCATTTGCTGCAAATCGCTTACGACGAAGCCAGCGTGCTAAAGGCCGACGAAGCCAACCGAACCCTCGTCACCAGCATCAAAAAATTCGCCAAAGACATCCGCGACAAATACCTCGATCCGCCCTACACCACCGACTTTGCCATTATGTTTCTCCCCATCGAAGGCCTCTACGCCGAGGTGGTGCGCAACACCGATCTGGTGGAACAACTTCAGCGCGAATTTAAAATCATTATCACCGGCCCCAACACCCTCGCCGCCATCCTCAACAGCTTGCAGATGGGGTTCAAAACCCTCGCCATCCAAAAAAGAAGCAGTGAAGTATGGGAAATTCTTGGCGCCGTAAAAACCGAATTTTCTAAGTTCGGCGGCATCCTCGACAGGGCCCAAAAGAAAATCAACGAAGCCAGCAACGACATTGACCAATTGGTTTCAACACGCACCAAAGCCATTGAACGAAAACTTAAAAAAGTGCAAGAATTGCCTCAGTCGCAAACCATTATCCTGCTCGACAACGGACTGATAGAAGAGGAAGAAGAAAAATAACCTCCCGCCTTACCCCTGCCGCGGATCGGCTTTCATGGGCATACGTGCCATTTTTTCCACCTCGAGCGTGGGGTAACCAAACTCCTCTACCACCTTCCCGAGCATCAAATAAACACCCGCTCCCTGAAAAGGATAAGCCTTGAGCGAAGGCGGAAAATGCACCGTATCAAACAACTCGCCCGTTGCATCCACAAAAGTGCCAAAGTGCATCAACTCACCCCTCACCGTTTTTACATATTTAATGGTCACCAACTTACCAATCATACGGTGTTTGCGCCCCACCACCGACAACATGGCGTTGGCCAGTATCTCGCCCCTGAAGCCGGTTTGAAGCAAATCAAAATCCGATAATGAAACCGGAAAACCCAAAAGTTCAATTTCATCATAAGCATCCTCTATCCTGCTCCCTTCCAGCTCGGGCAAACGGTAATGACGCGCTTCTTCCTTAAACATCAAACTTTGACTTTCAACGGAATGACTCTTCTTTTGGTACAGATGCGATTCCCACAACAAGCCCGCTTTAGGCTGCCGCGTGAAGGCAAAAGCTCCCACTCGGATGAGTAAAATCAGCTGTTCCATTGACGGATGCACCCTGTCAATAAAATCGTGTAAGCTGCCATAAACACCGCCGCGCTGCCGTTCGGCCACCAGCTGTCGGGCCAACTTTTCCTCCAATCCGGCCACATGCACAAAGCCCACAAACACGGTTTCTGCTTTCACAGAAGTGAGGTAAACACTTTGATTGACGCAAGGCAGATGCACCGTTGCCCCCTGCCGCCTCGCCTCGTTGAAATACACCCATGTGTGGTAAAATCCCCCAAAATTATTGATGACAGCCACCTGAAACTCCAACGGATAATGCGCCTTGAGGTAAAGACTTTGAAAACTCTCCACTGCATAAGAGGCCGAGTGGGCCTTGGAAAAGGAATAACCGGCAAAGGATTCAATTTGTCGCCACACCTCCTTGGCAACAGCTTCGGGATAACCCCTTTGCGCACAATTGGAAAAGAAACGCTGAACGATCTCCTCAAACTCGTTCTGCTTCCGCTTTTTACCACTCATAATGCGGCGCAACACATCGGCATCAGCCAAATCAAGGCCGGCAAAATGATGGCATACTTTGAGCACATCCTCCTGATACACCATCACACCATAGGTTTCCTTCAGTTGCTGCTCCATCACCGGATGGATATAACTAAAAGCTTTCGGATGGTGAAATCGGTGAATGTACTCACGCATCATCCCCGATTTGGCCACGCCGGGCCTGATGATGGAGCTGGCGGCCACCAAGGTGAGGTAGTTGTCGCATCGCAGCTTGCGCAACAAGCCGCGCATGGCAGGACTTTCGATATAAAAACATCCGTTGGTTTCGGCATCGCGCAGCTGCTGCTGCACCTTGGGATCGTTTTTAAACCTTTGAACATCATGGATATCCACAGTGATTCCTCTGTTTTGGCGAACGAGCTCAGCAGCTTCTTTGATATGACCGATGCCCCGCTGACTGAGGATGTCGAGTTTTTCGTAGCCCAGCTCCTCCGAAACATACATATCCCATTGGGTAGTCAAAAACCCTTTGGGAGGCATATCAAGCGCAACATATTGGGTGATAGGCTCTTCGGAAATAAGGATACCACCGGCGTGGATGCTTCTCTGATTCGGGAAATCGAGGATGTGCTGTGCCAATTCATGGATGTGGCGTGTATGTTCGTTGAGGTTGTAATAACGGTTAGGGTTTGCCGACAGCTCATCAATTTCGGCCTTGGGCAAGCCGTGCACCTTGCCCAACTCGCGATAGATGGACTTGCCGCGAAAGGTTGAAATGGTGCCCAACAAAGCCGTATGTTGGTGACCATACCTTTTAAAGATGTAGTCAATCACCTCGTCGCGTTCTTTCCAGGAATAGTCAATGTCGAAATCGGGTGGGCTGGTACGTTTAGGATTGAGGAAACGCTCGAAATACAAATCAAGCTCAATAGGATCAACATCGGTGATACGCAAACAATAGGCCACCACGCTGTTGGCACCGCTGCCGCGGCCCACGTGGTAAAAACCGCGCGACATGGAATAGCGGATCACATCCCAGGTGATGAGAAAATAGGCCGAAAAGCCTAGGTTATCAATGATGGCAAGCTCATCGGTAACCCTTTTGCGCGCCTGTTCGTTGTCGCTGCCATAGCGATAGGCCATCCCATCAAAGGCCAGCTTGTGGAGCAAGGCACGGTCGTCGCTTCGGCTGCCGGTAAAGGTCTTTCGGTTTTTGATGGTTGAAAAATCGAAGTCAATCCCACAACTATCCAGCAAAAGTTGGGTGTTGCGCAGCAGTTCGGGATACAAAATAAAAGCAGCACGCAGGGTGTCGGGAGCCAGCATCAGCTCGTCGGGAGCGGCATGTTGCGAAGGTAAAAGCTTACTCAGTAAGATGTTATGATCAATTGCCCTAAGATTTTTGTGGATGTACCATGCCGCCTCATCGCTGAAAGTGACCGGCTGAAGCAGCACCAGCTTATCCTTTTTGAGTTCCCGCTCGGTTCTGAGTAATTTGGGCACCTGCGACAAACGTACTCCCAGAAACTCATTGTCAGACAGCTGGGCGGGCAATCGCATTCCGAAGGGATAAATCACAACCACATCGCTGAGGTCGGGAGCTTTTTGCGGATAAGCCATCCCACTGAGGTTGTGTTGCGTCAACATTTCGTTCAAAGCCCTAAATCCACTGTTGTTGCGCGCCAAAGCCACATACAACAGCTCATCGCCATTGCGAAACTCAACACCGGCAATGGGTTTCATGCCCTTGCGGCGACAAGCTTTCACAAAGTCAACCATCCCCATCGTGTTGTTGATATCGGTGAGGGCCAAGGTTTGAATGCCCAAACTTTGGGCACGATCAACAAGGTCTTCGATGGAAAACGTGCCGTAGCGCAGGCTATAATAGCTGTGGTTGTTGAGGTACATCAGAAAATCAACAAAATGTTACAATCCCTTGAAGATGAAAGCGTGCAGCAAGAAGTAGCCCAACACAATAAAATGCAAGTAAATAAAAATGAATGAAATACATATCCTTTGATTAATTTTTAATCATAAATCACGCCATTAAATTAATCATTTTGATGAATGAAGTGTAGTGTGGTCAGGAAATATTTTTGTTTAAGAAGGTGAATTTCCCTTTGCTCAGAAAAGGAATCCGGGGAAAAAGTTCGCGGCACGCGATTGGAAACGTGCGCCAGCAAATTGCAGGCCTTTCCCTTTCAACCAAAACCCATAACACTAACTAAAGGCAAAAATTAGTGATTTACTATTGCGAAAAATGGGTGAAATTAAATTTGCTATTTACAGTGGGCAAGCCCTACAGGCTTGTTGTCATGCAGTGAGACGCCTATCCCCCGGATAAATCCGAGGGTTAGGCATAGTGTAGCCCTACAGGCTACTGATACAGTAACATCCTTCTCAAAACCTCATTCAAGCAGCAAAACGTAAGGAGATTTCTCACTGCGATTAAGTAACATTTTTCTTCATTTGATAGAAAAAACGTTTGGAGATTTCTCATGGCAATTTCAAATGAGTTCTGTTGCATTGGCTCATTCAAGCAGCAAAAACGTTTGGAGATTTCT
>JADYZK010000220.1 GCA_020853175.1 Bacteroidales bacterium | reverse complement strand
CGCCGAAGCTTTCGTTTTGGGTTTTAATGTCGGCGCCCCAGATCAGTTTTACATCATCGGGCAGGGGTTTCGTTTTTAAGTGGGCGATTACATCATCGGCGAGCGTTCCCGAGGGGCGGCCAAACGACTCGGCGGTAAGAGTTACCGATGCCTGTCGGTCGAGGCGTTCCAGCAAGGAAGGGGAGGGGTCTTGTTTGACTTCGGCAAACTGCTCCACAGCAATAGGAAGGCCCATGGGGTTGATGACAGTCAGGTTTTGTACGTCTTCGAAATTTTTCCGATTGAAGTCATCTAACCAAATGCGGATGGGATATTCAGTGCCGTTCTCAGTGAGTGAAGCATCATCGTTTCCTGTAAACGCACTACGCAAATTCATTCCAACATACGCTGTGGTAAGTCCCAAGCGTTGCATCTTGTCCTTGTCGGGAATCACTTTGTATTCGGGATTTCCCTCCTCAACGGAAAGTTTTACATTATCTGCTCCCGGAAGTCCTTCTACCAATGCCTTTAACTCAAGCGATGTTGCTGTTAGTTGTGTGGGGTCGGCGCTGCTAAGGGTGATTTTAATGGGGGGCTGCTTGGGCAGCAAACCAATGAATGCCATTGAAAAATTGATTTCAGAAAATTCTGATTCTAATTCTCTCCTTAGCGTTTTCATAAAAGCCTCAGTTTTAATGTCGCGCTCTTTTTCGGGTTTCAACTGTATGGTAAATTCTGTTTTGTTGGCCGAACCCACGCCAAGGCTACCAATTCCGGTGCTGGGGCCTGCAACATTGCTGAATAGTGTGGCTACTTCTTGATGCTGAAGCACATAATTCTCAACCTCTTGCGAAATGAGGTTGTTTTGTTTGACGGTGATGTTTTTATCAAATTCAAGGTTCAACCTAAACTTACCTTGATCGCCGGTTGACATCATTTCTTTGCCAATGATGCCTTGTTTCATGATTCCTAAAGTGATCGCGAAAAGAAAAATCACGATGCCTGTAAAAATCAGTTTGTGGCTTAAAACCCATTGCAGCTGACGGCCATACCATTCAACAAAGTTGTTGAGTTGGCGCTCAAACCAAAGCAAAAAACGATTCAAAAAGTTAGTGGGTTGCAAGTCGTCTTTCTTGCCAATGCGTGATGCTAACCAAGGCGTTAATGTGAATCCTACTAATAAACTTGTTAAGGTTGAGGTGATTACAACAACAGCGAACTGCATCAACATATCAACAATAAATACCTGTAAAAATAAAATCGGTAAAAAGACGACCACATCCACCAAGGTGATGGACAGTGCCGAGAAACCGATTTCCATTCGCCCGTCCATGGCGGCAACTCTTTTTTCTTTGCCCATTTCCAAATGCCGTTGTATGTTTTCGAGCACCACGATCGCATCGTCCACCAAAATACCGATGATGAGCGACATGGCCAGCAGGGTCATCAGATTGAGGGTATAACCCAGCAGCCACATCACCGCAAAGGCTGTAATCAATGAGGTAGGAATGGCAACCAAAACGATAAAAGCATTGCGGTAACTTCTTAAAAATAAAAGCATTACGATAGAAACCAAAATAACGGCAAGAATTAAATCTTGAACCACAGAGTTAACGGCAGCAATGGTATTGTCGGTGGAGTCGTCGGCTACAATAAATTTTATTCCTGAAACTTTATTTTGTGCTTCGATGTTTTGCAGCGTTTCGCGAATCAGTTTCGACACCTCAACAGCGTTGGCATCGCCTTGTTTTTTGACCAAAAGGCCAATTCCGTTTACTCCGTTGTAACGGCTCACCGATGTAATTTCTTTCACTCCGTCAATTACAAGGGCAACGTCTTTCACATACACCGGGCTGCCCGGAAAGGGCATGGCGAGTTGCACATTCATCACGTCTCCCACCGTAGCAAATTTTCCGGTCAGGCGCACCGAGTTATTTTCTTTGTCCGTCTGCACCTTGCCTGCCGGCAAATCCAATCCCGAACGGTTGATGGCTTCTACCACCTGAAGCAACGATACTTTATAAAGTTTCAATTTTTCTTGATCCACTTTTACTTGTATTTCGCGCTCTTGCGCACCCAGCAATGTTATTTCGGCTACGCCTTTTAACTGTTGAATTTGTGGTAAATAGTAGTCTTTCATCTGCTGATAAAGCGCTGTTTCGGGCAGATTACTGGTAACGCTGATGGACATAATCGGTAGGTCGTTGGGCGAAACTTTGCTCATCACCGGACTTTGGATGTCGGCGGGTAGGGTGCTGCGAATATTTTCAATGTAGCGCTGTGCATCCTGCATGGCATTGTCAACGTTGGTGCCGTATTTCAGATTGGCGATAATGACCGATGCGTTGGGCATTGATTTGGTTTCTAAGTAGTCAACACCTTCGAGGTTTGACAAAGCATCTTCAATTTTACGCGATACCGAGGTCTCAACTTCCTGTGGTTCTGCACCGGGATATATGGTTTTGATGACCACCACAGGCTGGTTGAAATCGGGCAACAGTTCGTAACTCAGGTTTTGATATCCAATAATTCCCAACAGCGCGAAAACACTAAAGAGTACGATGATCAGGGATGGACGTTTGATGGAAATTTCTGTAATATTCATGGTTTTCTTTATTTGAGCATGATTTTGGCACCATCAAAAAGGTTGATAAATCCGTTGGTGACAATTTTATCGCCTTCGGACAGGCCTTCAGTAACCACTACTTTGTTTTCGAATCTTTCGGAGATGATGATGTTTTGTAAAACAACCGTTTCATCTTTAACAAGATACACTTGTGGTTGTATGGAGGTTCCCACCATTACCGCTGCCGGAATGACGATGCGTTGCGCTTGGCTTCCTGAAATCACTGTGGCTTTTCCAAACATTCCTGCCTTGATTTTAAGGTCGGGTGTGTTTTTTACAGTCAATTGAACGGGGTAGCTGTTTCCCATATTCGCCTTACTTCCCACCATATTGATGCGTCCCCTGAGGTCGAGGCCCGGATAAATATCAGCAGAAAGTGCATAAATTTGACCTACTTCAAAAAGGGGTAAATTAATTTCGGGCACATTTACTGTAAACCTAAGGTCGGCCGTTTCGCTAATTTGCAACAGGGGCATTCCGGGGCCTGCAAAAGCACCTTCTTCGGTAAATTTAGCTGTAACAATTCCATTGAAAGGCGCGCGAATAGTGGTTTTGCTAATTTGCTCCAGCACTGTTGCTTTTTGAACTTGTGCAGTTTTCAGTCCCAGCTCCACTTTTTCCAACTGCATGCCTTGAACGGCCTCTGCCTTGGCCAGGGTCGAAAAGCGTGCAACATCGGTTTCTAAGCCTTCAATTTGAATTTCAATGGTTTGCAACTGAAGTTTTAGCAACGCGTTGTCAAGTTGAATAAGTGTTTGGCCTTTCCTTACTGAACTTCCCAGATCAACCAACACATTGTTTACTTTTCCTTGGATGTCGGCACTGAGTTTCGTTTCCTTGTTGGGTTCAAAAGTGCCTGAAAAAACGAAGGTATTTTCTGAAACTTCCGGCCTAATGGTCATGGTTTGAACGCCAATGGGTTTGTCTTTGTCGTATTGATACACTCTATTTTCAGTGGTTTTTTTATTGCTGATGAGCTTGAAAACAGTCAGAGAAACAAGGGCAACAGCCACAACGATATAAATGGTTTTTTTCAACATGGTATTCTGTTTTTAGTTTTTTATGGTGATATTTCCTGTTAATTTTTTAAGTTCTAAATCGGCTTTCAGATAGTCAACAATGGCCGATAGATAGTTTTGTTGGGCTTCGCGCAGGGCGTTATCGGCCAACAAAATCTCAGTGAGGTTGGCTGTTCCTTCTTGCCGTTGAAGCAACATTTCTTGGTAGATGGTGCTTGCAAGCTTTATCTGTGCGTCGCTGTTTCTGATGGTGTGCTCGGCCAACATTCTTTTGCGTAATGCGTTGTGCACCTGCATTTTATTTTGGTCTTCTACCCATTCTGTCTGCAACTGGTTGTTTTTGATTTCTAATTTCTTTTGGGATATTTTACGTTGTGTTACGGTTCCGTTAAACAGCGGCATCGAAAACTGCAAGCCCACAAAGGTGGTGGGATAGAATTTGAGAAATTCATTGGGTTTTTCATCATAGCCAAAACCGGTTTGTCCGTAACTGCCCAGCAAGAACAGCGAAGGAAGACGCGACATTTTCAGAGAGCTTAACTCGCTATTCAACAGTTTGTTTTGGG
>JADYZK010000219.1 GCA_020853175.1 Bacteroidales bacterium | reverse complement strand
TAAACATTGGCAATGCCGGTTACCAATAAAATGCTTGAAATATTTTTTGGAATATAAACCTCACTTTGACTGAAAACAGGAAGGTAATTACCATATTTTAGATAGGAAAAAAACAAAGTTTGATGGGATAATGGATGGATTCTCTGAACCAAATCCTGTTCAATGAAAGGTGAAAATACATGTGGCATTTTAGTCACAACAATCACTTGAGCCCTTGCAGCCGATGATTGGATGTCGCGTAGCCTCCCTACCGGCAACAAATGGTCATCGGTATAAAGGCGATGAAAATCAGTTAGTAATATGTTCAATCCTGCTTTGACATAGCGGTGTTGAAGGGCATCATCCAACAATATCAGGTCTGGTTTAATCTCATTTTCAAGCAGTAACTGAATGCCTTTCACACGCTTTTCATGCACGGCAACAGTCGTTTTTGGATATTTCAATGAATACTGTCGGGGTTCATCGCCTATTTGGCTGGCATTGGTGTCGGCGGTGGCTATCAAAAAACCTTTGCTCAATCTTCCGTATCCTCTACTCAGCACCGCCACATGAAAACGATCTTGAAACAATCTTATAAGATACTCAATGTGAGGTGTTTTTCCTGTTCCTCCAACGGTCAAATTACCTACACAAACAACAGGAAGACTAAAAGAGGTTGACTTGAGGATGCGCCAATCGAAAAGTTTGTGCCTCACAAAGATTACCAAGTGAAATAACCATGCAAAAGGGAGCAAAAAAAACCTCATGGCAAACGTAAAATGTTAAATGTTCCTATTAAAACGACAGTGCAGTATGTGCGAAATTACACATTTCAAATGAATTAGCGTACTTTTGTACGTTAAATGCCCAATAAAGTTACTATTTAAAGTCTTTCTTGAAATGGACTTTTTTTTGGTTGTTGACTTTTTTTGTGTAGCGCTCAAAAAACTTTATACTTAAAGTTAAACGTGAACTCAACTATGAAAATTAAAGATATTCTTTCAATCATTGAAGAGGTGGCTCCAATGCGCCTTCAAGAATCTTACGACAACAGCGGGTTGCTTGTGGGCGATGGACAAGCCGAAGTGGATAAGTTGCTGCTTTGCATTGACATTACCGAGGCGGTGGTGCAAGAAGCTATTGATCGTGGTTGTGGTTTGGTACTTTCGCACCACCCCATCATTTTTAATGGATTAAAGCGTTTAACCCCGGAAACGTATGTGGAAAGAACCGTGCTTTTGGCCATTCGAAACAACATTGCTTTGGCTGCAATGCACACCAATTTAGACAACAGCAACTTAGGTGTGAACAAGCAAATTGCCGACAAACTTGGAATTGTTGGCCCACAAATCCTTGAGCAAAAGGAGGGTGTGTTGCGTAAGTTGATTGCTTTTGTGCCTGAATCTCATGCCGATGCCGTTCGAGAGGTGATGTTTGAAGCCGGCGGTGGTCACATAGGTAATTACAGCTCATGCAGTTACAATACCAACGGGATGGGTTCTTTTAAAGCTAACAATGAAGCAAACCCACACGTTGGAGCAGTAGATCAGTTGCACTTTGAGCCTGAGCAACGCATCGAAATGGTGGTTCCAAACTACCTTGTTCAAAAAGTGGTGAAGGCCATGAAAGCCGCGCATCCTTACGAAGAGGTTGCTTATGATGTGATTTCACTCCAAAACAATTGGTCCAATGTGGGTGCCGGAATGATTGGTTTATTGCCACATCGCATGGATGAAATTGAATTTCTTGACCATCTAAGGCAAGTTTTTAATGTTCCTGTTCTGCGGCATTCGCCTTTGTTGCACCGCAAGATTGAAAAAGTTGCTCTTTGCGGAGGCTCGGGAGCTTTTCTTTTGCCACACGCAAAAAGCGCAGGAGCCGATGCTTTTATCACTGCCGACATCAAATATCATCAGTTTTTCGATCCCGATGGGGCGCTGCTGATGGTGGATGCAGGGCACTTTGAAACAGAACAATTTACGAAAGAATTGATGGCTGATATTTTAAGGAAAAAAAATGCTAATTTTGCAGTCCTGTTTTCTGACGTGAACACAAACGCAGTAAGATATTATTTCAAATAGAAACCCATTTTATTATGTCGAAAGAGACCCAAACTGATAAACAGAAGATGAGCAATACAGCGATTGAAGAGCCTGTTGAAATTAGTGTAGAACGGAAGTTGGTGGCGTTGTATGCACTACAACAGCTACATACACAGACTGATAGAATCAGGATTATCAGGGGAGAATTGCCTTTGGAAGTGCAAGACCTCGAAGATGAGATTGCCGGTCTTGAAACACGTGTTGAAAATTTCGAGAATGAAACCATTGCGTTCAATCAAAGCATTGCCGACAAAAAGCTGGCCATGAAAGATAGTGCCGCGCTTATCAAACGCTACGAAGAGCAGCAAATGAACGTGCGCAATAACCGCGAATACGATTCTTTGTCAAAAGAAATCGAATTTCAAAACCTTGAAATCCAACTTTCCGAAAAACGTATCCGCGAATTTACTTCTAAGGTCGAAGAGCTTCAAGTGGAAATTACGGATGCCAAATTTCGATTGAGCGAACGTTCGGCTGACCTTGTAGTGAAAAAGTCGGAGCTGCAATCTATCGTTGAAGAAACTGAAAAAGAAGAAGAAGAGTTAGTTGCTAAAGCTGCTAAACATGAACAACAAATTGAGGATCGCCTCATTGTGGCCTACAAACGCATCCGCCTCAATGCCCGCAACGGCTTGGCAGTGGTGCAAATTGAACGCGATGCTTGCGGTGGCTGTTTCAATAAAATTCCACCTCAACACCAATTGGACATCAGAATGCACAAAAAAGTAATTGTTTGTGAGTATTGCGGTCGTATTTTGGTTGATCACGAAATCGCTGAAAAATACGTCTAACTTTTTTTTCAAAACATACCATTTTTCAAAAAGAGGGCTGCAAGGTCCTCTTTTTGTATTTTTACCCCATGAAGCAACTTCTTGTCATCGCTGTATTCTTTAACTTGAACATGGTTGCGGCACAAACCCTTGTGTTTAGCCCAAACACTGTAAAGGCTTTTGAGGCTGCATTTGCACTCCAACCAAATGAATCTCATGATTGGCTTTCGCGTGAAAAAGCTGCCAATCCTCAAAATCTAATGCCTGTGCTTGTTGAAAACTACCTCAATTTTTTTCGGGCTTTCATACAAGAAGAACAACAATACCTTACCACTTTACAGTCAAAAAAAGACGATCGGCTGAATCAAATCAGCAGGATCTCAGATGCTAACCCATTCAAAAGATGGGCTTTGGCTTCCATTTATTTGCAGTCGGCTATTGCACGATCCAAATTTGACGAACAATGGTCGG
>JADYZK010000218.1 GCA_020853175.1 Bacteroidales bacterium | reverse complement strand
GCTACGCGAAGAACAAAGCACAAAGATCAAAAAAGTGGCGCAAAGGCGATGGACTTCAATCGTAATTCGTAAATCCCAAATCGTAAATACAAAATCGTATCCAATTAGATGTCTGTTGTTGCTGAGGGATTTACGATTTTTGATTGAGTGTTACTTAAACTTTGTGTTACTTTTGGGGCTTTGAACCAATTGAATTCAATTATGTCGTCGTTTACTCCACAGGATATTGCTGATTATTACAACCAAACCCTCTCCCACTATCGTTTTTGGTGGAAAATGAACCAGTCCAAAGCTATTCATTATGGCATTTGGGACCACGAAACGACAAACTTTCAAGAGGCTTTGTTCAACACCAACCGACAAATGGCGGCATTGGCAAGGGTTCAACCCAACAGCCGAGTGATGGATGCCGGGTGTGGTGTGGGAGGAGCAGCGTTTTTTCTCGCCGCCACTTTTGGATGCCATGTGGAAGGTGTCAGCTTAAGCGATAAGCAGATTGAACTTGCAAAAGAATTTTCATCCGCGCTAAATCTGCAACATTTGACGCATTTTCAGGTGGCCGATTACAACAAAACACCCTTTGAAAACGAATCTTTTGACTTGATTTGGGCTTGCGAAAGTCTTTGCTACGCTGAAAACAAAAATGCTTTTCTAACCGAAGCCCACAGGCTGCTCCATCCGAATGGAAAAATTGTGTTGAGCGACTATTTCCTCACTCCTAAAGGAATCGCAGACGAGCGACGACTGATGAAAAGATGGGGCGATACTTGGGCCATTTCGCAGTTCAATGAGATGAATGACTTCAAAAAATCACTTCAACTGAATGGCTTTCAAATTGTTGAAGATAAGGATTTTAGTAAACAAATTTACGCCTCATCCCGTAGGATGTATCGGGCTTATCTTATTGGCGCGCTGCCTTCGATGCTTTACAATTTAACCCATCGAACTTCTCGCTTTGCTAAGCGTCATTACCTTTCAGGGAAATTTCAGTTTCTATCACTCCAACAAAAATGCTGGGAATACCGCGTTGTGGTTGTTCAAAAGAGGGGTTAAGGTTACGAGTTGGGGTTTATGATTTGGGATTTGGGATTTATGAGTTTGGATTTACGATTTGGGATTTACGATTTACGATTGGTTGCTTTTAATTGATTGTTGCTGGGTGATTTACGATTTGGGATTTACGATTTACGATTGAACGCTACGCGAAGAAGAGAGTACAAGATTAAAAAAGCGGTGCACATTCTTTGGACTTCAATCGTAATTCGTAAATCGTAAATGCAAATCGTATCATATTAAATGTCTATTGTCGCTGAGGAATTTACGATTTGGGATTTACGATTTACGATTGGTTGCTTTTAATTGATTGTTGCTGGGTGATTTACGATTTACGATTTGGGATTTACGATTTACGATTGGTTGCTTTTAATTGATTGTTGCTGGGTGATTTACGATTTTCCTAAAACCTCTCATGTTTTAATGTGTTGCTTGCGATGATTTGAAAAGCACTCTTCCACTTAGACCAATGAAAATTGTATTTTTGCTGCTGCTTTTTTTGAGTAGATAAACTTTGACTTAAATCTTTTTCCAGACATATCACATGACGCAAAACGACCCCACCCTCTCGCGTGCCAACCTCGAAATGGTAACCATTGCAGGCGAATATTGCAGTTTGATCGAAGACACGAGCAAACACGACCGCCCTACTTTTTTAAAGACACTTTGTGGTTTTGTTCCGCTGTTGTATCTGCGGGGCAACCTGCTTCAAGCACCGGCACCGGAATTTCCTGAAGCCAACGAACGTTTTGTGACGGAGGAACAATGGGATGGCATTTTTACTTCGCTTCGTGAACTTTTGGGTGAACAGGACGAGTTTAACTATATAGGAGCTACCGAATACGACGAACAGGCGACCTTGCGGGGCAGCCTGTCGGAGCATCTGGCAGATGTGTATCAAGATTTGAACGACTTCGTCCTCTTGTTTAAAAAGCCATTGTTAGCGGCACGAGAAAATGCCATTTATGAATGTCATCAGCTTTTTAGAGAACGCTGGGGCTCCCGATTGGCCATCATTTTGCCGGTGCTTCACGATCTTACCAACGGAAAAAAGTTAAATCGTGAAGGGGCGGATGAGCTCGAGAATGATTTCCTTGATTTTTAATCAGTTCTGTCATTTATAAGATCAACATTGTGTACCGATTCCTGCGTTGTTGTGCGCGACCGTTACGCGGGCGATCGGCCTGTGGACGATCAGTTTTTGGCCGATCGGCTCTTCCTGCCAGTTCGCGTTGAAACTGCTCAATGGCATTGAAATAGGACATCACTTTGCGGGGGGACAATTCTTTTCTGAGCTGCTGAATAAAATGCTTTTGGGCTTTTGCAACTGCCTCTACATGACTCATTCTCTTATCAATCAGCACATTGATTTCTTCATCGCTTAAGTTTTTGAAGTTTTCGCGTACTTGTTCCTGTTGCTTGGTGCGGCTGAGTCTTTCTTCATCCAAAGTGGCTTGAAATGCTTCATACAAAGGCCAAAAAACCTTGGCTTCGTCGGGGGTGAGTTGCATCTCTTTGGTAAGATAAGCAACTTTCGCAGATTCGATTTTTTGCTTTTGGGGACCGCCCAAAGCACGTTGTTGTGCCATTAATCCGTTCACGGAAACGACTGCCAATACCATTGACAAAATTAACACTTTCATTTTCATAGGTTTAAAGTTTAAAATTCAAATTCGTTTTTTTCTAAGAGGTATAAAATGATATCATCTGATTCAAGGTCGCTGAGCATGGTGTTCAAAAGGGTATCTGCGGGATAGGCTTCAACACTTGCGCTATTCCCGTCAGGCTGAGGCACTCCCATCAAATACTCTAAGGCAGAAAACTCAAAAGTTAAGTGATCAAGCGTATCCGAAGTTTGATTACTTGCTGTTTGAATGGGTGTAATGTTTTTATTGTTAAAAAAATAAACCTTAACAAAACCCATAGTAAACAGAAGGATAAACAATGCCGCAACACTGAAATATTTCTTCGGTCTTTGTTTGACGGGCTCAGTTTCGCCCTTTATGCGTTGGTCAATACGTTGCTGCAAGTTGTCGAAATATCCCTCAGGAATATCGTCAAAAGCGGCTGCTTTTTTTCCTTTTTTATGATGTAAATCTTCTTTCATTTTTCAACTGTTATCAATGAGGTAAGCTTCAATTTTTTTCATAGATTGGTGGTAAGTGGCTTTCACCGTTCCTTCGGCAAGATGCATTAGATCAGCAATTTCATGATAAGGCGTTTCATTAAAGTAGCGCAAAGCAAAAATATTTCTTTGGTGGGCAGTGAGTTGTTTCATGGCTTTTTCCAATTGAGATGAAATGAACTCTGCTGAAGGGCTTGCTTTTGCACTGACATCCATGTGGGCAACATTCATCAACAGCATTTTTCTCCACTTTTGTTTCCGTAAATGTTGCAGTGCTTCATTGTTGGCAATGCGGTACAACCAGGTTGAAACGGCAGCTTCGCCACGAAAAGTCGGCAGTGCTTTCCACACCTTGATAAAGGTTTCTTGCAACACATCATCAGCATCGTCATGGTTTAAAACAATACTTCTTATCTGCGCATACAACATGGGGCTGTAATCTTTTACCAAACTTTCAAAGAACTTACGCTGTGTTTCGGTCTCATCAAAACTGCCATTTGAGCTGTGCATCATAAGTTGATTATTTCGCTTTTTAAACCACATCTATTGGATGCAAAGGAACTGCAAAAGTTTAGTCTACCACAAAAAAACCTGATTCGTTGGTGAATCAGGTTTTTAAAGTCATCATTATGAGACATATAATTACTTTTTCAAGGTGATGGCCTCGTCGGATGTTACCTTTCGGCCAAAAAGCTCTTCAAAACGTTTCAAAACTTGACGATGTGTTTTTTTGTCGGCCACCTCATTGTCCACAATCAGTTGGCGTTTGCTCAACAAAACGTTGGAACGGGGTTCAATCAGACCTTCATTCACCAGTTCTTGGCGCAACAACTGGTGGTATTGTCGGTCGCTTGGGATATCGCTCTCAAAGTAAAATCCTTCCACCGGTACAGGAGGTGAAGGCGGAATCGTCATTCTCAACCGATTTTCAGTCCTCATTTCTTGGGCCATTTGACGGATATTTTTTGACTCAGTTTCCAATTCTGAAGCGGCTTCCCTGTACAATTCGGCTGTTTCTTGCTCGTTTTCGGCAATTGCTTTTTCAGCTTCTTTTCTCAACTCGGCAGCTTGTTTCAACATTTCTGCGGCCTGCATTTTCATTTCAGCCTGTTGCTGCCGCTGCTCGGCAAGCATTTCGCGCCTATCTCTTTTCATTTCCATGAAATAATCATTGTTCTGATCAAAATCTTTGGTATCGAAGCTAAAATCAAAATCAAAATGACTCAAACTATCGCCACCATCACTCCTGAAAAAAACTTCATCGTCAGAAAAAGGAACTGCCATCATTCTGCCATTTTGAGCATAAACGGAATCATTGCGAAAAAAACCTCTAGTTTTCCTATCCAACAAAGAATCGCCATTAGATCCACTGTTGAGCACGATTGTTTTGGTGAAGGTATTCTTTTTGGAATCGGCACGATTGCCTTCTACACGTAACGTAAATGAATTTCCATCGTTAGTAATATTCATCACATCAGTTGATTCCACGGTGTAAAACTCATAATCACCAGTGATGGAATCTTTTACAAACTTCACTTCAACTCCGCCCCCGTCTGATTGCCAGTCAAAATCGTCATTGAACAAATCTTCAGAATTCACCTTTTTTCCATTGATATGGACTCGAACCACTTTACCCTCTTTATTTTCAACTTCAATGGATTTAATTTTCCGTGTGATGGTGTCCGATGAAAATAGTTTTAGGATATTTTCGGTTTCTAAGTTAGAACCTTCTTGAATCACCTCTTGATCTACATCTTTATAAGGTTCATCGTTGCTATTCGATCCGGTGAGTATTCCTGAGGTGGAAATCAACAAAACAAACAGTCCAGAAAAAATAACTACGCCAATGCGTTCGTGCGTAGAGGGTTTGAGCTTGGGTTTTCTAATAAGTCGTTCGATTCTTTTCATAGTATTTATTTGATTAAAAGTGATCAGTGTATTTGATGCAGTTTCAGGCCTGATGGCGGCTGCAAGGTTGGCAAG
>JADYZK010000217.1 GCA_020853175.1 Bacteroidales bacterium | reverse complement strand
TTATCGTTGGAATTGCCAAAAAGGTTTTCACCTTGTTTTTTAATCACTCCTATCACATCCATTTTCAGTCCAAAAACCTTCACCGTTTGGCCGATAGGATCAATGCCGGGAAACAAGGCCTCCGACACTTCGGCACCTATGATGATGACATTTCTTCCCGACTGTGATTCTTGAGCGGTGAAATATCTGCCCGCTTCCAAGTCAAATGGCATCACCTCTGCGTAGTTGTGCGAAACGGCGTTCACCGAAACATTTTCAACTGTGGTGGAAAGAAAACTGAGGCTTTTGCTGGTTCCTGTCATAAAAGCAAAACTATGGGCCGCGTTGCTGCGCTTTTCAAGCTCGGCAAGCTCACGTAAATTGGCTTCCGGACGCTGCCAATATTTCCACCAAGGATAATCAGAACCTGTTGCCCATGGCCATTTTTGTATAAATAAAACATTATCGCCCAGTGAGTTGACTTCGCTGCGGATCGCTTTTTCAAGACTGTCAAAAACCGAAAAAACCGCAATGATGGAAAAAATACCTATGGTAATGCCCAGCAACGATAGAATGGTTCTCACTTTGTTGACCAGCAAGGCCATAACAGCAAACTGGAAACTTTCCTTTAGCAGACGAATAAATAGAAGCATAATCCGATATTTTCAACGTAAAAGTAATCAAATCTTGCTAAGGCAAGAAAAAGCACGGCAAAACTACTTTTTTCCATTAAGGCTTTGTGTGTTTTTTTTCAAAGCTGCACCTTAAGTTCAAGGAAACGAGAACCACATTACGAGTACTGTCCAAGATTGAAATGTTATCCCTTAACGCTTTTTTCGAGTTTAATTGGCTTTGCGCGCATCAATCAACGGCTTTTTTTTATAATCTTGCAAAATGTTTCAATCTTAAAATCAACATGTTAAAAAAGATACAAACTGCCTTAATCTCTGTATTTTATAAAGATCGCCTCGACGAGATTGTTGAAAAGTTGCACGCCCAAAACGTAAAAATTTACTCCACTGGCGGCACTTATCAATTTATTGAGTCGTTGAAAATTCCTGTTGAAGCCGTTGAAACGCTCACCGGCTATCCTTCCATCCTTGGCGGAAGGGTAAAAACACTGCATCCAAAAGTGTTTGGTGGCATTTTAGGAAGAACCGGAAACGCTACCGATCAACAAGAGATGACGCAGTACGCGATTCCCGCTTTTGATCTCGTGATTGTTGATTTGTATCCTTTTGAAGCCACGCTGCGCCAAACAACAGATGAAAACGCGATCATCGAAAAAATTGACATTGGTGGCATCTCACTGATTCGGGCCGCGGCTAAAAATTATCAAGATGTATGTATTGTTCCCTCATCAGACTATTACGATGCACTGATTGAACTTCTTGAAAAAGGCAACGGAACCACCACGCTCAACGATCGAAAACGCTTTGCCGGTTATGCTTTTTCAGTAAGCTCGGCTTATGATGCAGCCATTTATAACTGGTTTGCGCAAGGCGAAACGAGTCAGCTGCGGCTCACTGCCAACCACCCAAAACCATTGCGTTATGGCGAAAATCCGCACCAAAAAGGCGTTTTTTATGGCCAACTCGATGAGGTTTTTGAACAGCTTCATGGCAAAGAACTTTCTTACAATAATTTGTTGGACTTAGAGGCCGGCCTGAGCTTGATGAACGAATTTCAAAGCACCACTTTTGCCATCCTCAAGCACAACAACACCTGTGGCATCGCCTCGCGTGATACTTTACCCGAAGCCTATCTTGCCGCTCTGTCCGGCGATCCTGTTTCGGCTTTTGGAGGCGTTTTGGTTAGTAACCAACCTGTGGATGAGCCCACGGCAACACTCATTAACAGTCTGTTTTTTGAAGTCATTATCGCCCCTGCCTTTGAAGAAAAGGCCTATGAGCTGCTCTGCTCTCGAAAAAATAGAATAATTTTGCGCCATCGTGCCACACACTTTCCAACATCACAATACCGGAGCATTTTGAACGGCATTTTAATGCAAGAAAGGGACATGAATACCGAAGATGCCTCTGCCATGCGGTTGGTAACCGAAAGGAAACTAACTGATGCCGAGTTAGATGATTTGGTTTTTGCCAACAAAATTGTGAAGCATACACGCTCCAATGCCATTGTTTTGGTAAAAAACAAACAGTTGGTAGGAAGCGGCATCGGACAAACTTCGCGCGTTGATGCCTTGAAACAAGCCATTGCTAAGGCGCATGAGTTGGGATTCGATTTGAAAGGTGCCGTGATGGCATCAGATGCTTTTTTCCCCTTTGCCGACTCGGTGGAGCTGGCATCGCAAGCCGGAATTATGGCAGTGGTACAACCCGGAGGATCGGTGCGGGACAACGACACGATCAACTTTTGCAACCAAGCGGGTATGGGCATGGCCTTTACCGGCATCAGGCATTTTAAACATTAAAAAGGAAATAAATAACACACAGATATGGGATTGTTTTCATTCCTCAATAAAGAAATAGCCATTGACCTTGGCACTGCCAACACCGTTATCATTTATAACGATAAAGTAGTGGTGGATGAGCCCTCCATTGTGGCCATTGAGCGCAACACCGGACGTATTATCGCCGTTGGGAAAAAAGCCATGATGATGCATGGAAAAACCCACGAAAACATTAAAACCATTCGTCCGCTGCGCGATGGCGTAATTGCCGATTTTCAGGCCGCCGAGCATATGATGCGCGAAATGATCAAAATGATAGGCATTAAAAGCCGGTTTTTTCCTCCAGCACTTAAAATGGTAATTTGTATCCCCTCGGGAATCACCGAGGTGGAAGAACGTGCCGTGAAAGACTCAGCCGAACAAGCCGGAGCCAAAGAGGTTAGGCTGATTCATGAGCCTATGGCAGCAGCTATCGGTATTGGAATTGATGTGTTGGAACCCACCGGAAACATGATTATTGATATTGGTGGAGGTACGAGCGAAATTGCCGTGATTGCCTTAGGCGGTATTGTGAACAACAAATCCATCCGAATAGCAGGTGATGATTTTAACTCCGATATTGAGGAGTACATGCGCAAACAGCACAACATCACTATTGGTGAGCGCACAGCCGAAAGGATAAAAATTGAAGTGGGATCAGCATTGCCTATCCTTGATAACCCGCCCGATGATTTCCCGGTGCATGGACGCGATATGCTGACCGGCATTCCCAAAGAAATCATGGTGAATTACATTGAAATTGCACATTGTCTTGATAAAAGCATTTCGAAGATTGAAGCAGCGGTGCTCAATGCTTTAGAAATGACACCGCCTGAGTTGTCTGCCGATATTTTCCGAACCGGAATTTATTTGGCCGGTGGAGGGTCGCTGCTGAGAGGTCTCGACAAAAGACTGCATCAAAAAACCAAACTACCGGTGCATGTGGCCGAAGATCCTTTGCGTGCCGTGGCACGCGGAACAGGAATTGCCCTCAAAAACTTTGATAAATTCCCCTTCCTCATCAAATAGTCTAAGCATAGGCCAAAGGCATGATTAACCTCATTCGATTTATACAGCGACACAATTTTATCCTGCTTTTTGTGCTTCTCGAGGTTTTTGCATTGGTGATGCTAAGCCGCAGCCATACTTTTCAGCGAGCTGCCATCAACCACCGCACCAACAATTTGGTTGGAGCCATATACCATTTCAATAGCGACATCAACAATTATTTTTCGTTGCAGCAACAAAACACCCGCTTGGTGCAACAAAACGCCCAACTCATGCAACAGCTCGCTGTGATGAAAGTTGCCATACCCGAACCCGATAGTGTTTTGCAAAGTCAGATATTTGAATATGTGGCCGCTAGGGTGGTGAGCAATTCTGTTGATATGCGCAACAATTACATTATGATTAACAAAGGCTATCGCGATGGCGTGACCAAAGATATGGGTCTTGTTTCGCCCGATGGCGTGGCCGGAATCATTATTGGCGTGAGCGAACACTATGCCACAGCCATGTCACTGTTGCACAAACACGCCACCCTGAGCATCCG
>JADYZK010000216.1 GCA_020853175.1 Bacteroidales bacterium | reverse complement strand
GTTGTTTGGCTGCGATGGACTTGTTTTAAAACAAGTGAAAAATCTTTTTCAACAATACGAAACGAAAGCCCTGAAACCGCCTGCACCTGGCTCAACTGAACGACATCGCGTTCAGGAATCTGACAAAAGATTGTTTGCAAGGGATCGAGTTGACCCATAAAGGCCATATCTGTGGCTTCCGGAAAGGAAGAAATAACCTGAACCTTAGTGGGATAGATCATTCCAGCTACCGCGAAGACGGCAGACAGCAATAAAATCCATAAAACGTTTACAGGCTTTTTCATTCCGCAAAATTAGAACTTGTTTGGTTGACTTTTACCAATAGTGAGAAAGAATGTCATCCAAAAAAAACGGGACAGCACTCAAGGTGCCGTCCCGTTCAAAAAAAGGAATAAAGTGCATCAATGCAGCCAATGAGGTTATTGGAGCAGGATTTTTTTCAATAAGAATAAAAAGAGCTGCTTGGCCTTCCATTTAGAATATCAAGCAGCTCTTTCTTTTTTGCTTCAAAAAATTTCTTACAGCAGTAAAGCCGGTCAGTTGACTATAATTTCGCTTACAAAAAGCCATGCCTTTTCACCGGCAGCTTGATGTCCGGGAGGGCAAATTCCCACATTGCGGGCCGTTACCCTGACATAGCGGACATTCGTCTTTTTGAAATCAGCTTGATACACCACAACTGACTTTCCGTCGGCTATATTTGACAAGCCTTTGGCTTGAATATTTTCGATCTCGGTAAAAGAAACACCATCCAATGAAACCTCAAATTTCACTTGTTGGGGAGCAAAAATCCAATCGCCCTCTTTTTTAAGCACATCCAGTGAGATGGTCTGTACTTTTTTGGCAGCTCCCAAATCAATGGTTGCTAACACATCATCGCCCGAAAAACCCAACCATTTTTTGTCGTTGTAGTCGGTAGTTCCCTTTATGCCGTCAACCAAAGCCTCAGCACCACCATGATTGTATTGTTTGCTGGGCTCACTGCTGATCTGAATGGGTTTCTTAAAAGCCAAATGGAGATAAAAATCGCGTTTCATATCGGCAGAAACTTTTTTACCAGCTTCAAAAGTTGCTGCTTTTAGGGTTCCGGTTTGCTCAAAAACAACCTTGTCAACATAAAGCGGTGATTTGAGGGTAGGTTCCGAGCCATCGATGGTGTATCGAATTTCCAATCCAGGCATCTCGGTTACGAGTCCAACCTCAATGGCATCGGGGTTTGTGGAGGGAATGGCTTTCGTTCTCACTTGGTAGGCACTTCTCGAAGCGTTGATGCCATCGCGTTCATATCTTTTCATTTGCTGGGGCAATCGTGCTGCAAAACTTTCCCAATTTCTAAGCGCTTTGGGCGACCACAACACCTCGGCCAAAGCTGCCAATCGGGGGAATGCCATGTATTCCAAATGCGATGGCGTAGAAATATATTCTGCCCAATGATTGGCTTGTGCACCGATGATAAACTGCGCTTGATCTGCTGTAAGTATGGCGGGTATTGGTTCGAAGTCATACACTTTTGAAAGGGGAGTAAAACCTCCTATGGCCAATGGCTCGATGTCAGGATCGCCCTGATAAAAATCGAAATAACAATGTGATCCTGGCGACATAATCACCTGATGGCCCAATTTGGCTGCTTCGATGCCGCCAGCCTCACCGCGCCACGACATCACGGTGGCATTGGGTGCCAAACCACCTTCTAATATTTCGTCCCAACCGATGATGCGTCGTCCATGCGAATTCACAAACTTCTCAATCCGTTGGATAAAATAACTTTGCAATTCATGTTCGTTTTTCAAACCATGCTCGTGCATTCTTTTCTGGCACAAAGGGCATTTCACCCAATTTGTTTTGTCGGCCTCATCGCCACCAATATGGATCAAAGTAGAAGGAAAAAGTTCCATCACCTCAGTAAGGACATCTTCCATAAAATGAAAAGTTTCTTCTTTGCCGGGGCATAAAATATGGGTGAGGGGCCAAATCCCGCCGGGAGCCACGCCCAAATTATCGCCGGTGCAAGCCAACTCAGGATAAGCAGCAAGAAGTGCCATGGTGTGGGCAGGCATTTCAATTTCGGGCACCACAGTGATGTTGCGCTCGGCGGCATAAGCCACCACTTGGCGTATTTCATCTTGGGTGTAAAAGCCGCCGTAAGTAGCATTGGTTCTGTCGGTTATCAATGGCATGCTGTTCCAGTGAAGGCTATCCACCCGAACACGGAATCCACCAATTTCGGTGAGTTTAGGGTATTTTTTAATTTCGATACGCCAGCCTTGGTCATCGGTCAGATGCCAATGGAAGACATTCATTTTGTGCATTTCAAGTTGATCTAACAATTTATAGACCAGCGACAATGGCATAAAATGACGCACCACATCAAGGTGCATTCCGCGATAGGCAAAACGGGGATAATCCACAATTGTGGCACAAGGCAATTGGCCGTTTTTACTCACATCGAGCAGCTGGCCAATGGTTTGCAATCCGTAGCGGATTCCTGCATCGGTGTTGGCCCTTAAAACAACAGCGCCGGTGTTGATGGTAAGTGAATAGCCTTCGAGACCCAATTGCTTGTCGTTGGGATGATTTAAACTCAGCAAAATGGTTCCTTCAATGTTGCCATTGCGGTAGGCCTGAGGATGGAGGTTTACCCCATTCTGCTGCCATCGGTTTGCAGCTTCTGTTGCCATCTTCAGCAACGAAAGATTGTCGTAACTCAGTTTTGTTTGTGCTGTGATGCTAAAAACGCCTTCGTTGAGCTCGGTTTGTGCCGGCAAAGGAATTATCGAGAGCTGCGCAAGTGATGTTTGAGCCACAAAAAGTGAAAATAGAATTAATAGAATAGTTGTGTATTTGATATTCATTATCAATGGTTTTAAGAACTTAATACAATTTTAAGCTGATGTGTCTCGGGAGGCGCATCACGATGTGCTGTATGACAACCTTGGAACGCGAAAGGTTGAACACTCGGTTATGTTTAGACCTTTTTTGATACCACTTTTCCAATCAGCTTCAATAACTCGTTGCGGTCAATGGGTTTTGAAATGTACTCATCACACCCGGCAGCGAGTGCTTTTTCGCGATCGCCGGACAAGGCATAGGATGTTTGTGCAATAATGGGCAAGGAGGGTTTAATTTTCCGTATTTCTTTCGTTGCCTCCAAGCCACTCATTTTAGGCATTTTAATATCCATCAGTATGAATGAAATTTCAGGATACATTTTCACCGCCATAACGCTGTCCATACCATTAAAAGCACGGATGAGGTTGATGTTTTGTTTTGAAAGCATTTTGCTTAGGATCAAAAAACTCACATCATCATCCTCAGCCACGAGGGCTGTGAGCGGAACCTCATTTGGTTTTTCACTTTTTACTGCCTCAGCTTGCAATGCGGGCAAAGCGCAATGGCTATAGGGCAAACTGAAACGAAAAACACTTCCCTTTCCTTCCTCCGATTCGAGGCTGATGCTACCACCCAACATGGTTAGATAGGCTTTCACAATGGCCAATCCCAACCCTGATCCCTCATGTGGACGGGTGATTTCGAGGTCGGCCTGCACAAAACGATCAAAAATAACTTGTTGGCGATCAAAAGGAATACCGATGCCTGTATCTTTGACATAAAAAACTAACATGTTATTCTCCAGATAATTACCAAACTCAACATCACCCACAAAGGTAAATTTCAATGCATTGTTCAAGAGATTCCCTAATACCGCTTCGAGTTTGTTTTTGTCGGTTTGAATGACCGAAAAATCAGCGAAGGTGTGCTTGCCAATCGTAAACCTCAGTCCGCGTTCAATGGCTTGAGGCATAAAAAAGTCGTAGAAATAATGAAGCATTTTATTCACATCCACTTGTGAAAGGCGCAACTTTTCTTGTCCGGCTTCAATTTTGGATATTTCGATGATGTC
>JADYZK010000215.1 GCA_020853175.1 Bacteroidales bacterium | reverse complement strand
GGTTTCCAAAAGTCCGTAAACAATGGTAATATCTTTATAATCAGCATAGTTATCAACATCGGTGCTGCAGGATTGCAGATGTAAAAAAAGCAGGATAACTGCAAAAATCTGGAGTAAACTTCGCATAACAGGTAAAAATTTCCTTGCAAAAGTAATCAATCTTAGTGTTTCGACTGGCTCAATGTCACCTTCAAAGTGTTCTTTTGTGATTTTTTGTGGTCAATGACAAAATATTTTTCATGAAATTTTAAATTTTTCAATAGTGTTTTGGTTACCCTTCATCTCCTCTTGAGGCTTGTTATCTGTATCAAATTCGTTTACCTTTGTCGTTTCTTAAACCGAAAGCAAAACTTAAACGCATTATCATGTACCTATCGGGAAGTATTCCAAAGATTACTACGCATGTGCTTCAGGAGATGAAGCTTAAAGGTGAAAAAATTGCCATGCTGACAGCCTATGACTATTCCATGGCCAAGATATTGGATGAAGCCGGCATAGATGTGATTCTTGTTGGCGACAGCGCTTCAAACGTGATGGCCGGGCATAAAACCACCTTGCCCATCACGCTGAATGAAATGATTTATCATGCCTCTGGTGTGATGCGCGCTGTGAACCGGTCGTTGGTAGTGGTGGATATGCCTTTTGGAACCTACCAAGGAAACTCCAAAGAAGCCTTACATTCGGCCATTCGCATCATGAAAGAATCGGGTGCCAATGCCGTAAAAATGGAAGGAGGCGAAGAAATTAGAGAATCCATTGACAGGATTTTAAGTGCCGGAATCCCCATTCTCGGCCATCTTGGACTTACTCCGCAAAGCATCAACAAGTTTGGTACCTATGTGGTGCGCGCAACTCAAGAAAAAGAAGCTGAGAAGTTAAGGTATGATGCCAGAATTCTTGAAGAAGCAGGATGTTTTGGAATTGTTCTCGAAAAAATTCCTTCCAAGCTTGCCACCGAAGTCACCCAATCGTCAAATATCCCAACAATAGGAATCGGTGCCGGAAACGGTGTGGACGGACAGGTGCTTGTTTTACATGATATGTTGGGTATTAACCAGTCGTTTTCACCACGTTTTTTGCGTCGTTATAACAATCTTTACGACGAAATTCGGGGTTCGGTTGGTAATTACATCGGTGATGTGAAGTCGAAAAGTTTCCCCAGCGAACGGGAACAATACTAAGCCTTTACGATGGTACCCATTGCTGACAGGATACTTTTTGAAGACAACCATTTGCTGGTTGTCAATAAATTGCCATCAGAAATCGTGCAAGGCGACAAAACGGGCGACGTTGCCTTAATTGACGAGGTGAAGCAATACCTGAAATTGAAATACAACAAGGCAGGAAATGTGTTTGCCGGATTGGTGCATCGTATTGACCGTCCGGTGAGCGGAGCTGTAATTTTTGCTAAAACAAGCAAGGCCCTCACCCGCATGACTGTCATGATGAAAGATCGGGAATTGCAAAAATCCTATTTGGCTATCGTCCGGGGCAAACCAACAAAGACCAACGATCGTCTCGAACACTTTTTAATCAAAAACGAAAGCAAAAATAAGTCGTTTGTTGTTGATGCCGAACGTTCAGGGGCTAAAAAGGCCATTCTCGATTATGTGGTAATAGGCCATTCCGTGTCCTACACCTTGCTAGAAATTACTTTGCATACCGGTCGCCACCATCAAATACGCGCGCAACTTTCTGCCATTGGAATGCCCATTTTGGGCGATCTTAAATATGGCGACAAGCGCTCGCTTCCCGATGCCTCCATATCTCTGCACGCTTTACGCCTCCATTTTGTGCATCCCGTTACCGACAATGAAATAACCATCGTTGCCCCGCCGTCGAAAGAATCCCAACAGTGGCAGGTGTTTGAAAAAACGATCAGCGAAAGCTATTTTTTATAGCTTTGCCTGCAACCGGCTTTTGGGTCAATTTTTTAATATGAGGAAGAGAATATTTCTTTTTATCTTGTTTTATTTTTCATTAACACATCTTGCTGCGCAATATTTTCTGAGTGGACAAGATGCGGCTTCTATTCGTTGGAAGCAAATGAAAACCCCTCACTTCAATATTATTTTCCCACAACACAACCAAAAAGATGCGAACTACCTTGCGGGATTGCTCGAAGCCGGCTATCCACATTTAAGGGCCGGCCTTAACGCTCCCCCTAAATTCACTACTTTAATATTGCACACCGGTAGCGTTATTTCTAACGCCACCACAGCTTGGGCGCCTCGTCGGCTCGATTTTTTTCATACGCCTCCGCAAGACGGATATGCCCAAGAGTGGTTCAAACAGTTGAGCCTTCACGAGTTAGAACATGTGGTTCAATTCAGTAGCCTCGAGAAAGGTTTTGGAAAAGTTGTTTATGCCCTCACCGGACAGCAAGGCGCGGCGGCCATCATGGGACTTTTTGTTCCCACTTGGTTTCTCGAAGGTGATGCCGTGGTTACAGAAACGGCATTTTCATCGTCAGGAAGGGGCCGCCAAGCACTTTTTTTGGCAGGTCTTCAAGCCCAACTGGTTGAAAAAAATATATTTTCCTACGACAAAGCTTATTTTGGTTCCTATAAAGACCATGTGCCTGATGTGTATGAGCTGGGTTATGTTGTGGTGGGTTACAACAAACAAAAGTTTGGAAAGGGGTTGTGGTCGAATATGTTGGATCGCACGGCGCGACGTCCTTATACGTTGAATCCTTTTTCGGCAGGTCTGAAAGCCATCTCCGGACAGGGTAAAAAGCAAATGTATTTGGAAACCATGACCGCCATGCGCGACCAATGGCGAGAAATGGATACCCTTCCAATGGATGAAACGGATCGTAGCATTTCATCTGAAAACAAGGTGTATAGCCAGTATAGAAGCCCACAAAAAATTGAAGATCAAACGGTTGTGGCTATCAAAACATCACTTGCCGATCGAGCTGCCATTGTGCTCCTACACGACAGGAAAGAAAAAATTGTTTTCCGACCGGGTGCCATGCTTCATCAGCAACTTTCGATCCATGACAGTCTTGTGGTGTGGAGCGAGTTTCAACCCCATTTCCGTTGGTCCAACTTGAATTACAGTGTCCTTCAATTGGGCAATCTGAACAACGGAAAAGTGCGGCGTTTAACTGCTAAAAGTCGTCTTTTTGCACCCAATCTATCCTCTGATAACAGCCGCATCGTTGCCGTTGATGCTACTGACACGCATGGTTCGGCATTGGTAATCCTCTCCACCGAAACAGGCGAAATTTTGGAACGTTTTGCCAACGACAGTTTGTTTTTTACAACTCCTTTTTGGCTCGCTGATGGGAATCAAATTGTTGTTGCAGCCATAGGCAGCCAAGGAAAAAGCATTTGGAAACTGAACTTGCAGGAGCAACAAATTGAACAAATTAGTCCTTCCACTTTTACTTTTTTTGCACTCACCGATGTGGTAGGCGACACGCTGCTGATTCAAGGCGATTGGTTAGGTAAAAGTGATATTTACACCTTTAGTCTTTCAAATAAAACGCTCGAACTTGTAAGTCGTTCCCGCTTTGGTGCGGCTGATCCTCAGTTTATTGATGGTGATCATTCTGTGCTTTTTGCTGATTATAGCTCCAATGGTTTTGATTTGAAAGAAAGGAAAATAGATGATACGAAGAAAATAAAAGTAGATTTTGCCTCTCAGGCCAAGTTTTTTCTTGCCGATACACTGTCAAGAATGTCGAACTTCAATTTGGATCGCCATCCCATCGAAGAGGTACACTATGAGGTGAAAGATTACAAAAAACTGGCCCATTTATTCCATTTTCATAGCTACGCGCCTGTTTATATTCAGGTTGACAAGCAAGATTTTGCTCCTGGAGTGAGCCTATTTTCACAAAACGATCTCAGCACAATGGTTGCCGAGCTGGGATATCGCTACGATATGAATGAGCAGGCCGGAAAAATGCTGGCCAATCTCACCTATTTGGGTTTGTTTCCTGAGCTGGGTCTCGGCTTTGGCTACGGGCTGCGCCGCGGGAAAACTTTGCATGATGGGCAGCTTTACGATTTGAAATGGTTTGAAAGCGACTGGAATCTATCGGCTTCCGTGCCTTTTAATTTCTCTCGCAGGCAGTGGCTGCGAGGTTTTCAACCTTCGCTTTCCTATCGGGTGGTGTCGCGCAAAATGGAACCGAATATGCCGGTGGATTTCAGTGAAAAAAATTCACAATCATTTACTTACAGCCTTTATTTTTATAACCAAACACGTAGG
The DNA here is from genome assembly GCA_020853175.1 of Bacteroidales bacterium. Taxonomy (GTDB): domain Bacteria; phylum Bacteroidota; class Bacteroidia; order Bacteroidales; family F082; genus JALNZU01. The sequence goes on along the minus strand of JADYZK010000215.1, from coordinate 3,877 downwards.
GCGCAACGCGATATCTTTCCGAAATTTGGACAATCAATGCAAGTGGTCTATCGCCATTCTCCATTTGATAAATCGCCTGCATGGCAGTTTTATTCGGGCGTCAATCTCTATCTGCCAGGCATTGCAGCCAACCACGGCATTCGATTGTCTGCTGCATATCAATCTGAAACGAAAGGGCTTACAAGATTTTCAAGTATTGCAACATTCCCCCGTGGTTATGAAAATCTTTCTTTCCAAGAAGTGGCTACATTCAAATCGGATTATGTTTTTCCGCTTGCTTATCCCGAATGGAATTGGCCAACAGTATTTTATTTAAAGCGTCTCAAAGGAGGTGTTTTTATGGATTATCTTCATGGAAATATGTTGGAAACCACTGATTTGATTTCTGCCGGCCTTGAAATTCAAGCTGAGATGTATTTTTTTAATTTGCCCGCACCGGTGGATTTGGGCGTCCGGCTCATTTACCGTGAGGCTTACCGCGATTGGGTTCCTGAGTTGTTGTTGGGGTTGAATATTTCTTCGCTGTACTGAGTTTCTTTCTATCTTTATCTCTTATTTGAAGCATTATGAAAAATCGTGTCTTGAGCCAAGAGTCTGAACTCGAATCTATTATAAAAAAATGCAACTATTGCACTGTATCAATGGTTGATAGCTACGGAAAACCTTACGCACTTCCCATGAATTTTGGGTACGTTGAAAAGACGCTTTACCTTCATTCCGCTCCGGAGGGCAAAAAGATTGATGTTTTGAAAAATAATCCTGAGGTGTGTGTGGTTTTCAGCACCGACCATGAATTGCGTTGGCAAAACAGTGAGGTGGCTTGCAGTTATTCCATGAAATACCGCTCGGTTTTGCTGTTTGGCTTGGTTTCTTTTGTGGCTGATGAACAAGAAAAATTGGTTGCTTTAGAAAGCATCATGCGCCAATACACCGATGAAACTTATCGTTTTAGCGAACCGGCAGTTAAAAATGTTTGTGTGATGAAGGTGGAAGTGCAGACAATGGAAGGAAGGGCTTATGGCTATTGATCGTCTTTTTTATATCTATAAATCATTGAATATGAACACTTATCAATCAAAGATTTCAATCTATTGCGGATCGTTTTTTGGATTGCTTTTGGTGATTCTGCTTTCTTCGTGTGAGCTTCAAAATTCAACTCAACAAGAAGAGGAGTATCTCATTAAGGTTGACAGCGTTGTGGTGGCTGATACGGTGAAGTTGAAAGAGGCTTTTGAGCTTACTTTTTATGGCATTATCGGGGATAATGGTTGCTCTCGATTTTCGCGTTTTATGACGGAACAAAACGATAGCTTGTGTAAAATTCAAGTCATCGGAAGTCGTACTGTAGGCGATGATGTGGTTTGTCCCGAAATTCTACCTCTACTCAACGGCACCAAGCTTTCGCTTCTTGCCCATCGCACCGGCGATTTCGGCATTGAAATCATCAATCCGGGATTGAATCAAGTGCTCCGAAAGACCATCGTCGTTCTTCCTTAAAACATCAGCTTATAAAGGTTTAGAAGCTGTCGTAATCAGGTGATCCGGGAATAAAATAGTTCGCCGGACGCAGGACTTTATCAAAAACAAAATACTGGATCAGAACAAAATCTTTGCCATCATTGACTCGGGCATACATCCGATCGAGGTCGAGCGGCGCAAGACGGTCTTCATTCACGATGTATTGTCCGAATTTCTTTTTGGTGAAGGTGGTTACCACATTTTTTTCACCTTGGGTGTTGGTGAGGGTAATTTGATGTAAGAAAGGTGAGTTGGTCACCGAATCTTTTCTCGATTCAGGTAAACTGTTGAGGAGTGCTTCAAAACGAATGTCAGCAAATGAACTCAAAAAATTGAGCATCCTTAGGGTGTCAATATTTTGATGATATGATTGTCCCTGAAGGTTTTCAAACTTGTATTGGTGTTTTCCTATTCGGATGATTTCATAGCTTTTTTCAGGTTCAGAATTGAACTCCACTTTTACAGATTGTATTTCATTGAGGTTGGTATTGAACACTTTATGGTCGCGCCATTCTTCCGGAAGGGGTGAGTAACGGCTGGATAGGAAGCCTTTGAAACCGGTAATCTGCATAATATATGCTTTTTCAGCACCTTCTTTGAGCATAAAAGTTCCGAGATTGTCCTTTGGAGTGTCGCCAACATAATAGACTACACTACGTATTTCGCGTGGAAAAAGCTTGATTCGATCGAAGAGATTGATGCGCGGTAGCACTTGATAAACCTCCACTTTTACGGCCATTCCTGCCATGCGTTTGATCACATTGTCTTGACTGGCTTGGGCAACAGGCGTTCTTACCCTGAGTTTCATCATGGTGTAAAGCAGGTCGCTCACCTTTCGTTGCTGTGCTTTATAATCTTTGTTGAGAATCCAACCATCGCTGGCGCGTTCGAGCAACACTTCGTTGGCATTCATGTCAGCGATAAATATTTTTGTTACCGAGGCGGTGTCCGAAACGGCAAAATCAGCATCATTGTGCAAGGTGCTTGTTGCGTTTTTGTTCCAAACAAAAAATACGGCAACTACAACCAAAAACAGCGTTATAATCAGGGCTATACGGTTATTCTTCATGATTTAATTTTCGATTTTTACTACTCTTTTAATGTTTTTGGGCATATTTTCTTTTGCGCAACAGCGCCATAACAAAGCCAAAAACAAAGATGATCAGCACAGGGCCGGCAGTATTTACAATTTGCCATAACAGCCTGTTGCTGTTCACTTTCGACATGTCGAGGGCTCTTATTTTCAGCTCCCGCGACCGGATGCTGACCAAACGCGAATCATCGGCAAGATAGCTGATGGCGTTTAAAATAAAATCTTTGTTTCCATAAGTTCGTCGGGTATATTGGTCGAATCCCAAGGGGAGTGGATAGCCTTGCGGCACATGAAATTGGTTGCGGATGATGTCGCCATCGGCCACCACAATCATAGCGGTAGGCTTGCTTTGCTCAAGGAAGCCAATCTCTTTGTTGTCGGTTATTTCGGGTGAAACTCGGTTGGCATACAGCGAGCTGAATTGCCCTTCGAGCAGCCAAGCTACATTTTGCCCTTTACGGTTGAAGAGGCGTTCATCGGCTTTGTCGCGCAGCATGGCCAAACTGATCAAAACAGGTGTTCCCGATAAGCGAGAATAATCAGAAGTTTTAAGTAGTGGAATTTTTGTAACAAAATCAGCGGACACAGTATCTGCGGAGCTTACAAAATCAGCTTTTAAACTGTTGATATTTCGTACGATAGGATGCGTAGAGGCTTGGTTAAGGAGTGGAAAGTAGTTCCATCTGAAAAACTCAATTTGTGCTTGCCCACCCACTTGGCCTGTTCTTAACGGAATGGAGGCTGAGTTTAAGTCAAGAACCAAGTTGCGGTTCAACCGAACACCATATTTGAAAAGCTGGTCGTCGAGGTTCACGTTTAGGTCAACACCAACCGTTGATTCGTTCATTTGAAGGCTGTCCATGCTAGCCAAAACTGGGTCAATAAGCCACAGCACTTTGCCTCCGTACATGATGTACTGGTCAATAATAAATTTATCTTTTTCATCAAAAGGAAGCGTAGGCCGCGCGATGACGATGGCTGCAAAGTTGGGTAAGACGCGCACATTGCCTTTGGAATCGGGTTCGGTTCTCCGCGTGAGCGCACTAACTTGTCCACCGATGGTGATGTGGGTTACAGTATAATTTTGCTTCAGGGTTTGAACGATGTCGTAAGTTTCCGATTGATTGAGCTCTCCATGTCCATCAATAAAAGCGAGTTGTGGCTTTTGCAGTTGCGATAGTTTTTGAATCACATCAGCCAACTTAAACTCTAAGTTTTGAATCGAATTATTGAGAACGGTTTCGGGCAAAACATTGAGCTGATTGT
>JADYZK010000214.1 GCA_020853175.1 Bacteroidales bacterium | reverse complement strand
TTTAGCTTTCAAAGATAGTTGTTTCTGCCTTTGGAATTGGTTTTGATGCGTAACCGTTTTTGCTGTTGGTATTTTGAAAACTACTTACTGAAATGTAGTAAAAGGTGAAAGGGATTGTGCCACAAGAGAGTTGGGCACTCAGCACCCTACTCCCTTCTGACAGCAACCCATTTTCATCACTTTTCAATCCACATAGGTGAACTGAGTGGTCATCGCTTACGAAATTTGAAACTTCAAAACACAGAAAGTGAGTACTAGTCTCAAAACGACAACAAACTGTAGCCTATTTTGAGATAAAATGCACGATTTTGATCCCATGATTCGCTGCTGTTTTTGTCGGCAGTATAATCCCAAACGCTAATGAAGCCGTGGTAATATGAAACGCCAACTTTAAGTTTGTTGTAGCGATAAGAAATTGTTGGACTTAGGGCAAAGTCGTAGTTACCGTTGGAAATGAAAGGCAACTGTTCTGATAGCATGATGCCGTTGATGGCCGACAAGTCTATTTCAATCTTTTGAACCAAAACAGTGCTTATTCCAACATTCAATTGTAGGTAGTTAAAACGAAAACTTTCCTTTAAGTTGGGAAACATATATGATGGGCCATAAGTCAACTCATTACCAAGACTGTAAAAGGCGATTCCGGCTTTGGGATGAATGAAAAAATCAGGTTTATATTCCACAAAAGCTTCAATTCCGCCGGAATAGGCAAAATCAATCTTTTCACCGAACATTCGGCTATGACTATCATTTTTTGAGAGTTTACTGATGCCATTCGCAACAGAAACAGTTAAATCAAACTGCCCGAAGGCAATGCTTGACGCGAATAATAATAGGACTAAAAGTTTTGTTTTCATGGTTAAATCTTTTTAATTAGTATCCACAAGATATTTCTGCCCAATTATTAATGCCAAGTGCACTGCTTTTAGCTTTGCCTTTAACTTTAATAAAAACAGGGTTATCTATATCACCTGTTGGTATGTTATGCATCATATCACCCATACCGTTTGCTGCTCCTTCAAATTCGAAAATCCATCCTCTTGAACTGCCTTTATATCCACTTTTATTTACAAGGCCTCCAAGTTCATATCGAGGAATAGTCTTACATATTTGGTGATTATAACCATCTTGTCGTGGAACATTTAATTCACAATAAACATCTTTATACTCAAGATTTGTGATGTAACTATTCCAAATAAAAAAACGTTTTCGTTGGCCAACGATCCTTAAAGTTGTTTTGTAATAAACGAATTCAATATACTGTCCTGTTGCAGGACATTTACTGGAGGCAAGATGGTGTTTCTCTACTTTAATTTCAAAAATAACTCTATAAGTATTCCCGTTGGTGTATTTTTCTACCCTTTTGTAATTGCCACAATTGCTTTCAATTGGATCGAGTTCAACGTTTCTTGTGTAAAAAAATTTACCATCTGATAAGTCATCGTCAAAATCTTCGTTGAGAGTAAGTGACTTTATTTGACTGAGAGTAGCTCCTCTCCATCCTACAATACCTTCTGGAAAAATACGAAAAAATGTGCTGTCAATTTTAAAAATTCCATCAGCATTTGCAACATAATGATAACCATGAAATGGAAGTTGGGTTGTCAAAGTACTGTCTTCGATCTTCATGAAGGAGCTGTTATTGACAATCAGCTGTAACATGTCATTTTCATTTGTACTTTCAAAAATGATATCGGAAAGTGAATCAGTGATGAATGAATAGGAAACAAATCCCCATCGAGCTTCCTGAATTTTTCTTAATGAATCAGGCATGTTGAGTAAGTTTTGATAGAAATAATCAAAATTTCCCATGTCCATAAAGCAAAGTACACCCTCTGTAACCTGTACCACTTCTTCTGAATCTTTAAAAAATGAAAGTGCATCAAGTTGATCTTGAACGATCTTTGTTTCTTTTTTACACCCAAAGGCGAGTAAGATAATTAGTAAGATTAGGAAGGAAGGAAGGAAGGAAGGAAGGAAGGAAGGCGCGAAACCTTCGCCATGGCAGCGTTTTTGATTGGGTTGGCTGCTGAAAACCCTGCTGAAAGTAATGGATTTCATGTGTAATTTTTTATTTGGTTAGGTTACCAAAATTAAAACGGTTTTGAATACAAATCACACAAGAACAAATATATTATTTGTTGTCGAAAAAGAAAAAATAAATTGATTTACAATGTGATATATCTATTTATTTAGATGTATTTCTGTTGTGTGACTTTGATGATTGATGCAGCATCCATAGTGCTTTGGTTGCAATATTTAGTGTTAATTAAAAAACAAAAAGCGCATGTAAACAAACAAGCCCCAACATGTTGATGTTGGGGCTTGTGGCGTAAAGCTGTGAATACTTTATTTCGTGATACCTCTTTTCTTTAGCAAAGCCGATTGGTCGGGTTCTTTTCCGCGGAAAGCGAGATAAAGTTCCATAGGATCAACGGTCCCGCCTTTTTCAAGGATATTTTCACGGTATTTTTTTGCAGTCGCTTGATCGAAGAGGTCGGTTTCTTTAAAAGCTTGGAAGGCATCCGAATCCAGTACTTCTGACCAGATATAGCTGTAATAGCCTGAGGAATAGCCTCCTGAGAAGATATGACTGAAATAGGTACTGCGGTATCTCACAACGATTTCTGGGATAATGCCCGATTTTTTCAAAGATGCTTTTTCAAAAGCTTCTACATCTTGCTCTTCGGAGGTGGTGAGGGTATGCCAATCCATATCCAACAGTGCGGCTGCCAGGTATTCCGTCATGGCAAAGCCTTGGTTGAAGGTGCCGCTGTTGATCATTTTCTGCACCAATTCATCCGGAATTATTTCATTGGTTTCAAAATGACGGGCAAACAAGGCCAGCATTTGTGGCTCCGGTGCCCAGTTCTCCATGATTTGCGAAGGCAATTCAACGAAGTCGCGTGGAACAGC
>JADYZK010000213.1 GCA_020853175.1 Bacteroidales bacterium | reverse complement strand
TCGCTTTTCCTACAAAAACGCAACAATTTGCTCAAAAAACTTGCTGCAGAAAACGTGATTGACAGCCTGACTTTGCAACTCGCCATGGCCGAACCCATACCTTCGACGCCTTTGGCGCTGCCCAACAAAGCGCCACATTATTTGGAATTCCTCAGGAAAAAATACGGCGATCGTCTTTTTACTTCCGATATTATAGCAAGTTACCAAAACACCATCGCTCAGGTGCTTCAAGCCCATCATGAGCGTCTGTTGGCCAACCAAATACATAATTTGGCTGTTGTGGTGCGGGAAACCTCCACTGGAAAGATATGGGCGTATCACGGCAATGTGCCCTCTGAAATGGCTACCAAAGACCAATACAACGATCTCGTTCAGGCAGAAAGGAGTAGCGGCAGCATTCTGAAACCCTTGCTGTATGCCGCTGCTTTGCAAGAAGGGTTGATTCATCCCAACAGTTTGCTACCCGACATTCCCTCCTACTTCTCAGGTTTTAGTCCGAAAAATTTTGATGAAAATTATGCGGGGGCTGTGCCGGCCTCTAAGGCACTGCAACAGTCGCTAAATGTACCTTTCGTTCATCTTTTAAAAGATTTTACAACAAATAAATTTTATTCTTTGCTCCACGCTGTGGGGTTCAGTAGCTTTAGACAGACCGCCCAACACTACGGACTTTCACTCATTCTCGGAGGCGGAGAGGTAAACCTTTGGGAACTTTCGGAGGTGTATGCTAAAATGGCACGCACCCTTTTGTCGCCCGAAGAAGAAAACAACTTTCCACTTTCCGCCGGAAGCGTATGGCTGACCACCGAGGTGCTTCGCAGCCTTAACCGGCCTGAAACCGAAAGTGGCTGGAGCTATGGTGGGAGCGGCCGGAATATGGCATGGAAAACCGGAACCAGTTTTGGTTATCGCGATGCTTGGGCAGTAGGCTACACGCCAGAATGGGTAATTGCAGTGTGGGTAGGTAACGCCGATGGTTTTGGCCGACCTGGAATTACAGGTATTTCAGCTGCCGCACCCTTGCTTTTTGATGTGGCAGCGTCACTTCCACAAGCCCAACAATGGTTTCAAACACCTTTAAACACCCTCGAAAAGCGCGAAGTATGTCAAGAAACAGGCTATGCCGCCGGTGTCAATTGCAATAAACGAGATACTGTTCTTGCGTTGTTGAACAGTCCTCACCCTGTGAAAGTATGCCCTTATCATCAACTTTTGCGTACCAACTTAACCCTCACCGCGCAGCTTCCCGCCGAATGCTTTCCTGTGGCAGATGCTATTGTAAAAAGTTGGTTGGTTTTGCCTCCTTTAATGGAACATTATTATGTTTTGCATCACCCCGATTATTTGCCGCCACCACCCATTGAAAGCGGCTGCTACCAGCAAAATGAATTAATGGATTTTGTTTATCCGCCCTCAGCAGCCATTATTTATCTTCCAAAAGACTATTCAGGTCAGTTCAATACCCTCTTTTTCGAAGTGGTACATCGCAACCCCCAAGCCGTAATTTACTGGAATGTAGACGAAAATTTTCTCGGAACCACCACTGGCGGAAATCACCGAAAAGCAATGCCTCCTCTTGAAATAGGAAACCACTTTTTAACTGTGACTGACGGTGAAGGGAACAGGCAGCAAAGGAGTTTCCGCCTTGAATACAAATGAGTAAACCCATTAAAAAGTTTCCAACATAGTTTAGATCATAACAAGCTTCAATTTTTTTTAAATGGAGCTTGTGCATTTCGTTTTATATTCAGTATCTTTGCAACCACAAAAATGGACCCGTAGCATAATTGGATAGTGCATCTGACTACGGATCAGAAGGTTAGGGGTTCGAATCCCTTCGGGTTCACAAAAAAATAAAGGAGTTGCTTTTGAAGCAGCTCCTTTTTTTATGTCATTAAACGGATAATGGTTTTGAAGCAATCTCTATTTTAGTACTTTCTTTACGTCAGCAGTGGAAGTATCCAGCCGCCCGTGTATAAAATCAGAATAGACTTTTGTTAATTCAGCTCCAAAAAACACGATCATAGAGGAGTAGGTGGTCCACAACATAATCAAGATGATTGAACCGGCAGCGCCATAGCCCGAACCCGGGTCGGTTTTACCAAAATATAAAGCCAGTGCTGATTTACCGATAGTAAAAAGCAAAGAAGTGATGAAGGCGCCTACCCATACCGTGCGCCATTTTACTTTCGCATCGGGCAAAAATTTGAACATGAGCGCAAACAAAACAGCGATGATGCCGAGTGAGAACACAAAATTGAGTACTTTAAAAATAACGAGCAAAGATTCCGACCAATTTTGTGCCACCCAAGAGCTGAAGGCCGACAACAAGGACGAAATGATTAGGGAGGTGAGCAACAAAAAAGATATAGAAACAATGAGGCCAAAAGAAAAGATGCGGGATCGCAGATAGGACCAAATTCCAGATTTGGCCGGCGCGTCTTCAACCTCCCAAATTGTATTCAATGATTTTTGAAAAACAACAAAAACCCTTGTAGCCCCAAAAATGATGATGCCAATACCCAAAATGGTAGCCCATATAGATTCCTTACTCTTGCTGGCGTACTCCACCATATTTTCTACTTGATCGGCAGTGTCGGCTCCCATAGTTTGCGCCACTTCGCTATGTAATTTCCCGCTAACTGCATCGGCACCAAAAAAATAGCCCGCAATGGCCAAAACTACGACCAGCAATCCGGGAAGTGAAAATATAGCGTTGTAAGCAATGAGTTCACTTTGCGTGAACGGATCGCGTTTCCACCATTTTTTGGCTGCAGTTTTAAGAATTGTAAAGCCTTTGGAGAAGGTAATTTTTTTCATTTTATATAATTGATTTGCTGTTAAAATAAATTTTAGTTGTTTTTCGGATCTGATTTTCTAAAAAGTTTTTTGAAAAATCCTTTTTCTTCTTCTTTTGCTGCCTTTTCAACTGAGAGTATGGTGATTTCATTGTCAATTGTTGGATACAAAGCCTGAATAAAAGCATTGCGCAACACCTCCACTATGGCATACCAAGTGCCAACAGTCGTGTCGCCAAACTCGCCTTCAATCGGCACTTTGGTGGCAATCTGTTCCTCTTTTTGGTTTTTCAGCACCACTCCTGCAGCGCCAACAATAGCTTCGTAAATTTTATTGAAAAAAGAATCCTTACGGTCTTCATCACCCACCACATCCAGATTTGAAATAAAAGGTTTCACATAACCCAAAAATTTGCCGTCTTTTGCCGCCACCTCAGTGTACAAACCAAATGTACCCGATTGAACATCGAATTTGGCATAAGCTTTTAGGAAGTCATTCAAATCAGTGAGGTCGGTGTCTTTTAATTCTGCATTCAAATCAAAAGTTGGATCGTCGGCCAAGGCGTTGAGTTTCATTTTGAAATTTAACGAGCCTTTGTACACATTGGCGCTGGCCACAACGGTAGAGGGCAAATCTTGGTTTTCAACCACATTTGAAAGATTTTCAGCCAAAACCTCTGTATTTGTCATTGAAATATCAATTATAGGATTTGAGCCTTCGTCTATGAACTGTATAATGCCGTTATTGATTTCAAAGCGGTTGATTTGAAGTGGCATAAAAGATTTGAGGACTTTTCTGAAGTCATTGGTATCCTTTTGCACTGCTCCTGGCTCGGCCTGGTCTTTGGTAAAACGCAAGACCGGATTTCGGAAAGCCAACTCCCCTACCACCCTGCCATGAAACAGCGATTTCCATTCCACAGAAAGATCAATGGCTTGTGATGAGATAAAAGGCACACGCATTCTGGTGGCTGAATCAATTTTGTCAATATAAATACCTTTTACCACATACGCCCCTCTATAAATTGCCAAATCCACATCACTCACGTGACCGTAGTAGCCATGCATTGAAGACAAAGTTTTATTGGCATAATGCAAAACCACAAAAGGCAAAATGAGGCGTAAAGTGATCAAAATAATAAGGATTGGTATGATAACCTTCCATTTTTTATGGTTTTTTTTTACCATTTTTATTTAGGGATTTATGATTTTCTATGTTTATGTAAGTGCAGCAGTTTTGCTGTTTGTCTCTTTTCAAAAGTTTAATCTTGATAAAAGATGATGTAAAAGCTGCTGTCCTTTCGATTTTATTTTGTCGGCATTCTTAGCTGTTAAGTCAGTTACTGCCGTTTGCAGGGCGAGGCCGGCCATAATTTTTAAAGGATTTTTCGATTTTCCAAATAGTAAATGCTTCACTGCCCAGC
>JADYZK010000212.1 GCA_020853175.1 Bacteroidales bacterium | reverse complement strand
GAAGCCTTTATAGTTGAAAAGCTAAAATACACATGCACTCCCTCGAATCCCTTGAAAAGTTAATCGTTGTTGGCGACCGTGTTTTGATCAAGCCCAAATCCAATCCCGATAAAACACGCAGTGGTCTTTTTCTCCCTCCCGGATACACCGAGCGTGAAAACACACAAAGTGGTTATGTGGTGAAGGTTGGACCCGGCTATCCCATTCCGATGCCTGCTGTTGACGGAGATGAACCTTGGAAACAGCAAAAAGAGAAAACCCAATACGTCCCTTTGCAAGCATTGGTGGGCGATCTGGCCATTTTTCTTCAAAAGGGAGCCATTGAAATTTTCTACAACAATGAAAGGTATTTCATTGTCAACCAAAACGCGATTTTGTTACTCGAACGCGATGATTTGAACCCTTATGATGAATAAAACAGGCCTTTTATCTGTTCGAGATGCATATTTAAAAATAGGAAAGCGGTATTTTACAGCGGTATCTGTCATTTTTTTGATGCTCTTGTTCGTGTCATGTCAAGAAAAAAAAGAAAAGCAAAAGGCAGCATCAAAGTTTGAAAACAACGAAGCAAATTTTGCTAAAGGGTTTAAAATGAATAGTAGTGGTTCGTTAACGCAACTGACTATTTTCAATCCGTGGATAAAAGACAAATCCCTTCAAGAAGTTTTTTTTTATCCTGACAGCCTGCCGTTGCCCGATTCATTGGCTACAAAAAATGTTATCAGAACACCCGTTCAGCGGCTTTTGGCCTTGTCAGCTACCCAGTGGGGGCCTTTGCTTCAAATGGGAGAGGGCGAATGCATCAAAGGCGTTTCGGAGGCTAAGTATGTGAGCAACGCCGAAATGAAAACTTTGGTCGCAGAGCGAAAAGTAGTTGAAGTTGCCGCTGATGGTCGTTTTGAAGTGGAGTTGATGCTGATGATCAATCCCGATTTGGTGATGTATTCACCTGATCCAACGGGAGTTCCAACATCACTCAAAAACACCTCTTTGGCATTGCTCCCCTGGTGCGATTATTTTGAGACCGATCCTTTAGGACGTGCCGAATGGATTAAAATTCTTGGCGTTTTGGTGCAGCGTGAAGCTACGGCAGAACGTATTTTTAATCAGATAGTCACTGAATATCAGCACCTGCAATCGCTTGTAAAAACCACTGTTGAACGACCAACTGTTTTTGCCGACAAGGCCTTTGCCGGACAATGGTACCTTCCCGGAGGTAAAAGTTATATGGCGCGTTTGTTTGAGGATGCTGGAGCAAACTATCTTTTCGCTGATAACAACTCCGAAGCCAGCTTTCCATTGGACATTGAAACCATTTTTGCCCGTGCTTCACACGCTGATTTTTGGCGTGTAGCCCAAGCGGCGCAAGGGAGGTATAGTTACGCCGAGCTGCAATCTGAAAATGAACTTTATGCTTCATTTAATGCCTTTAAAAACAAAAAAGTGATTTATTGTAACACCTACAAAACCGCTTATTTTGAAAGAGGTCCTTTGGAGCCGCATCATATTTTGGCCGATTTTATTGCTGTTTTTCATCCGGAGTTGTTGCCCAACCACACGCCCTACTTCCACCAAATGTTGCAGCCATGACCAGCGAAAACAAGATGCTAAAACAGTTGATTTTGTTACTAATTATCACGATTTTTTTGGTGGTTTTATTTGTGATGAATTTATTTTTTGGCTCTGTAACGTTGCACCTTGGCGATGTGTGGGAAGTTTTAACAAAACAGGCCTCAGCCTCCGACCCTGTTAAATGGTCCATCATCATGCAATTTCGTATGCCTCAAGCCCTTACAGCCATGTTGGCCGGCTCGGGGTTGGCGGTAGCCGGACTACTTTTGCAAACCCTTTTTCGCAATCCCTTGGCCGATCCTTCCATTCTCGGCATCAGCTCAGGTGCCAGTCTTGGTGTGGCACTTTTGGTTTTGGGCTTCGGTGCTGCTTCGGGATATGCCGCCGATTTTTCAGGATGGTTAGGCCACATCGGGATTGTGATGGCTTCTTTCAGCGGAGCTATGCTCATCTTGCTTTTAATCACTTTTTTGGGTCGTCACTTGTCAAACACCGTCAGTTTGCTGATTGCCGGAATCATGATTGCCTACATGGCCGGAGCTTTGGTGGGCATTGCAAAATATTTTAGTCAAAAAGAAGACCTTCAGGCTTTTGTACTCTGGGGTATGGGAAGCTTTTCAAATGTGGGGCCTAACCAACTTATTTTTCTCTCAGGCGGAACTTTAGCAGGACTTATGTATTCCTTTTTTCTGATCAAACCCTTAAATATGTTGCTTTTGGGCGAACGTTATGCAGCCAATTTAGGACTGAATGTGCGCCGGACAAAAGTCATTATTCTTTTTCTTTCTGGTTTTTTGACCGCCGTCATCACCGCCTACACCGGCCCCATTGCCTTTTTAGGTTTGGCAGTTCCGCATTTGGCGCGCAACATTTTCCGCAACAGTAACCATATTGTGCTTGTTCCTGCCTCGGTGCTTTTGGGTGCCGCTTTGGCTCTTTTTTGCAACTTGGTGGCACGTCTCCCCGGTTTCGACACCAGTTTGCCCATCAATGCCGTCACCTCTTTAATAGGAGCACCCATCGTGGTTTGGATCATTATGAAGCGTCAACATCTTTATACCACCTCTAACTAATGACTCCTATTTTAGAACTTCAGTCCCTCGAAATTGGTTATCCTGCCTCAAAAGATAGTCAGCATGCTTTGGTTCCGGCGGTGAGTTTAGAAGTACATCAAGGTGATTTTATTGCTTTGTCAGGAGCCAACGGAACCGGCAAATCTACCTTACTGAAAACCATAGCAGGAATTATCCCTTCATTAGATGGGAAAATTTTGCTGCATTCTAAACCATTACAATCCTATTCAGCAGCCGAAAAGGCTCTTTTGGTAAGCATTGTTTTAACCGAATATCCCGAAGATCAATTCCTTCATGCCGAAGATGTAGTAGCCATGGGACGTTATCCTCACATTGGTTTTTGGGGCATCATGTCGGCCAGCGACCGTCATATTGTTGCCCAAAGCATGGAATCCTGCGGAATCAGTCATCTGAAAGGCCGTCGCTTGGTGAGTCTCAGCGATGGCGAACGGCAAAAGACAATGATCGCCAAGGCGCTGGCGCAGGATAGTCCACTCATTATTCTTGATGAACCGTCGGCCTTTCTCGACTATCCCGGAAAAATCGAGCTGATGCAGTTGCTCAAGCAATTGGTGAAAACGTCCAACAAAGCCATCATTTTCTCCTCACACGACCTCGACTTGGTGTTGCGCAGCGTGGATCAGCTTTGGCTAATGGCAAAAGGCCAACCTTTAGTGACGGGAAAGCCTGAAGAGCTGGTCTTGTCAGGACAAATTAATCGGTATTTTGATCGCGATGGATTGTCATTTGATCCCCTGTTGGGACATTTTATTCCTGAACGGAAAAAGGGATGGATGGTTTATGTAAATGGACATCATTTACATGCTAAATGGTTGAATAATTCGCTTTTACGTCATGGATTTCTGCTTTCAGCCAATCCAGATGAGGAGCTGCATGTGGCCTGCGAAACCGAAACTTTTACAATCAAATACAAAGGTAAAGCCTATATTTGCTCAACTATAGATTCTGTAACCGATAAATTAATGCAGCTATGCGCCAACGAAATTTCATCATCTTAGCTGTTATCGCAGCTTTTTATTCATGCACTCCTATGGAAAAACAAACAGTGGATTTGATTCTTTTAAATGGTAAAGTTTATACCGT
>JADYZK010000211.1 GCA_020853175.1 Bacteroidales bacterium | reverse complement strand
TGAGAGACCTACCCCTTCAAAAAGAAATCGTTGTCAATCAAATTGAAAGCCTGGAAGAGACAGAACGAAAACACGTACTCAACATCCTCAACAAATACGAGTGGAACATTTCGCGCACCGCAAAAGCCTTGCAAGTGGATCGAGTTACTTTGTACAATAAAATTAAAAAGTACGACCTCAAACAAAGCCAATAGTCAAGCTTTTTCACCCTGAATTCCACAGCATAGGCATGACAGCAAACAGAATCAGACTTATCAACCTCGGTAACTTCGACAAAAAACTTCTTCATGAAATCAGCCAAGAGGTGCATGGCACTTTCCGGATTCAGGTGGAGTTGCAGGAGGAATACGTGGATTTAAGTCCATTTTTTGATTCTGCTCGAAAGCAATACAACGGCAATGAATTGCTTAAACTGATTGACACCAAAACCCCCAATGAAAACACCAAAACGATGGGGCTTTTCGAGGTTGATTTGTTTATTCCCATCCTCACCTATATATACGGGCAAGCCTACCTCAACGGAAAATCAGGCATTGCTTCAAGCCATCGGCTTGGCAATGAACGCTATGGACTTAAAATCAATCCCTCACTTTTTAAACAACGTTTCATAAAAGAAATCAACCACGAGCTTGGCCATTGCTTTGGTCTGGTGCATTGTAGGCAGCCCGGATGCGTTATGCAATCAAGCACTTATGTGGAAGATATTGACCAAAAAGATACTGGGTTTTGCTCCGGCTGTCAGGAACTTTTGAAAAATTCTAATGCAGCGATTTGACAATTTTGCTTCCGTTTTTAAAGCCTTAAAAGCCTCAATTCTGTTTTTTTCATAAGTCAAAAATGCTAACCCATTTTTGACTGTTTAATTTGGAGAAAATTACCTACTTTTGGCGTTCTTTAAAAACCTAAAGGTAGTGCAGATGCAGCAACAGCAGGATTCAGATTTGTCGAGCTTGGGCCTGTTAAAAATTATCATTCGTTACAGGCGACCACTTTTAATCATTGGCATTCTATCCATTGTGCTGGCATACATTTTCAGCGGCCCTTTGTTCATCACGCCTTTGTACAAATCAACGGTTATTCTCTACCCTACCTCTTCCAATTCCATTTCAAAATTACTGCTCAGCACCAACTTCAACACCAATAAAGACCTGCTTGAGATTGGCGAAGACGAGCAAACTGAGCGTATGCTGCAGATTCTCAACTCCAATAAAATACGCGATCGTATCATCGAGAAGTATGATTTAATGAACCACTATGGTATTAAGCCCGGCTCCGATTATCGTTTTACGCGTCTTTATGATGCTTACGAGAGTAAAATCAAGTTTCGCCGCACCGAATATATGGCGGTTAAGATTACCGTTCTCGACAAAGAACCCCGTCTTGCCTCGCTCATAGCCAACAATATTGCCGAACTGTTTGATTCAACCATGAATCAAATGCAAAAAGAAGTTGCTTCACGCGCTTTTGTAATTGTTGAAAACGAATATTTCAAGCTCAAAAACGAAGTGCGGGCGATGGAAGATTCTCTCAACATCATTCGCCGAATGGGCATTAACGACTACGAAAGTCAAGCCGAGATGCTGAACCAACAACTGGCTATGGAATTGGCTAAAGGCAACAACAGCAGTGGCGTTAAAGCAATTGAGCAGCGGTTGAGCGTGCTGTCAGAATACGGAGGCACTTACGTTTCGCTTCGCGATATGTTGGAACACGAACGCAAACAACTCTCACAAATCAAAGCCAAATACGATGAGGCTAAAGTGGATGCTACTGAAAATCTTCCGCACAAATTTGTTGTAACCAACGCCTACGAAGCCGAGAAAAAGGCCTATCCTATCCGTTGGCTTATCTTACTCATCGCCTTTTTCTCAACGGTCGCACTTAGCTTGGTCATCACCATTGCCTTTGACAAATTCATGTCGGCTGAAGTAAAAAAAAAACTTCAATACAGCCCTTTACCCAGCTCAGCCAGCGATTCATCAAAAACTTTAAACAAGCAATAATTCTGCAACAACAGCAAAAATGGGAAATCATGGACAATTATTTTAATAACACTTCTTTTGTCAACCTGATCCTGAAATGGCGCTTGCACCTTGCTGTCATTACCATTGCCGCAGCAGTAGCAGGCATGATTTTTTCCGGTTCGGCATTTATCACCCCCATGTACAGGTCAGAAGCCGTTGTGTATCCGGCCAACATCAACAGTTATTCCGATGAAAGTGAAACGGAACAAATGTTACAGATTTTGCAATCGCAAGACATCATTGACTCAATGATTCTTAAATTCAATCTCGCTGAACATTATAAAATTGATCCGCAATACAAGTATTACCACACCGCACTTTTTGCCGAATACCATCAAAACGTTAAAATCAGCAAAACGGCCTATGAAGCCATCTCTGTTTCGGTGCGCGACAAAGACCCTGAGCAAGCAGCTGCCATGGCTTCGGAGATTTTGAAATTGTACGACAGAAAAGTTGCATCGCTCCACAAAAGCAAATCGAGTGAGGTGATTGAGATGTACAATGAGCAACTTCGGGCCAAAAAGGAACTCATTGACTCTCTTCAAAACCGATTGTATGTACTTGGAAATGAGTATGGTTTGATTGATTATAGCGTACAATCGCAGGAAATTATGAAAGGCTACCTGCGCACCGTTTATGGCAACAATGGCAGCAATATCAACACCAAAGGGGTGATGGAACTCAAAACCAACATCGAAAAACATGGGGGTGAGTTGCTTACCCTCATCGAGATGTTGCAACACGAAGCCCGTACTTTCGTTGACATCAAACTCGATTTGGAACAAGCTCAACGTTTCAACCGTTCCAAACTCACCTATTCTAACATCATCAGCAAACCTTTTCCATCCGACAAAAAAGCTTATCCCGTGCGCTGGATCGTAGTTCTTTTCGCCGGTTTAGGTGCCTTTTTATTGGCCATACTTGCCATTTTTATTATTGATGCAAGAAACCCTGCAGCCCAAAAGAAAAGCCAACAATAAAAAGTACTGATTTTGACTGATCGCATCAAAATAGCTTGGGTTTATCTTTTTGCAGCATTTTTTCTCGCTGTGAACTTATACCTTGTGGTGCAAAAAGATTTCTATTACGCTTTTTCGCTTCCCTTGGTGCTTGG
>JADYZK010000210.1 GCA_020853175.1 Bacteroidales bacterium | reverse complement strand
TAGAAATCTGGGTGAAAAACGAAACGCTGATCCCTCGGGAGGTGCAACTCCAGATTTTTCAGCGTTCATTTTCAACAAAAGATCAAGCAAGAGGAATTGGTACTTACAGCATCAAAATGTTTACTGAGCAATACCTAAAAGGTAAAGTTTCGTTCGTTTCCACCGAAGACACCAAAACCGTTTTTAGCGTTTTCTTGCCCAAAAACTGATTACATCCCAAGTAAATAAGCAAAAACAAGCGGCGCTACGATGGTAGCATCCGACTCGATAATGAATTTCGGGGTGTGGATGTCTAATTTTCCCCAAGTGATTTTTTCGTTGGGCACCGCACCTGAATAGGAACCATAACTGGTGGTAGAATCTGAAATTTGACAGAAGTACGACCAAAATGGAACATCGGTCCATTCCAAGTCTTGGTACATCATCGGAACCACGCAAATGGGAAAATCGCCCGAAATACCTCCGCCAATTTGGAAGAATCCAACTCCTTTCCCACCCGAATTGTTTCTGTACCAATCGGTTAACCATATCATATAGTCAATACCACTCTTCATAGTAGTGGAGGTAAGTTGGCCTTTGATGCAATAAGAGGCAAAAATATTGCCCATGGTCGAATCTTCCCAACCCGGAACGATGATGGGCAGGTTTTTTTCGGCTGCGGCCAACATCCACGAGTTTTTTGGGTCAATTTCATAGTACTGCTCCAACACGCCCGAAAGGAGCAATTGATACATAAATTCGTGTGGGAAATAACGTTCGCCCTTGCTTTCGGCAGCTTGCCACAGGTCAACAATGTGTTTTTGCAACCTACGGAATGCTTCTTCCTCAGGAATGCAGGTATCGGTAACGCGGTTGTAATGATTTTCGAGCAGCTCCCATTCGTCTTGCGGACTCAAATCGCGGTAATTAGGCACGCGTTTGTAGTGGCTGTGGGCCACGAGATTCATCAAATCTTCTTCGAGGTTGGCACCTGTGCAAGAGATGATGTGTACTTTGTCCTGACGAATCATTTCGGCCAGTGAGATGCCCAACTCGGCTGTACTCATGGCACCTGCCAATGTAATCATCATTTTTCCACCCTCGGTTAAATGGGCTTCGTAACCTTTGGCGGCATCTACCAAAGCCGCTGCATTGAAATGGCGGTAATGGTGTTCAATGAATTGTGAAACGGGTCCTTTTTTGTTCATGTTTTTTAATTTTTTGAAGTATTGACATTGATTTTTTAATCCAACGGAAATATTTTGTGTTGCTGTAAATAGTTCATAGTGAGAGCAATATTTTCAGTCATTGCCATAGGTTTGAAACACAGTTGGGCATTTTCGGGTTTTTCATACACTTCATCAACACCGGGCAGGTATTGCAACAAACCTTGCTCGGCCTTTTCGTAAAGTTCGGGTTTGTTGGCACGACAATAGTCGAGGTCGGCATCCATAAAAATGAGATGAAAACGTTCATTTCCGATGATTTCTTTGAGTTGTTGCCTCAAATGTTCCTCCGAAGCAATGAAAGAACAAATGACGATAATACCTTGATCGTTGAGGATACGGCTGATATGGGCCACGCGGCGCATCTGTTCGGCCCTATCGGCAGGAGAATCATCAAGTTCGCGCGTTAACCCGCTTCTGATGGTGCTTCCGTCAAGCAATACAACGGTTGCGCCACTGTCGAACAGTTGCCGTTCAAGATGGTAGGCCAACATATTTTTGCCGCTTCCATGCAATCCGGTGATCCAAAGGGTAACGCCTTTTTGATGGTATCTTTTTTCCATCTCCGAAAGGTTGATGAGGCTTTTGCCGCCGTCAATCAAGCGTTTGATTTCAGGATCGGTGATGCGCGACTGCAAATCGGAAGCGTTGAGCTTGTCAATGATCATGCCGGCAGCGCAAGTATTATGGGTGATGGGATCAATAAGAATAAAAGCCCCCGTGCTGTGATTGCGATGGTAAGGATCGAAAAAAAGAGGTTTGTTGGTGGTGATGGCAACACGGGCTATCTCATTGAGTGAAAGTGCTTCGCACGCACTGTGGTCTAAAGTGTTCACATCCACCCGATAGCGTAGATGGTCAATTCTTGCACGGGTGGTGTTGGTAGTTTGTTTGATAAAAAACTGGGCGTAAGGGTCCATCTTTGTTTCGTCCATCCACACCAACATGGCTTCAAATTGGCGCTCGTTGCGGGGCAAATTTTCAGGATGCACAAGCATATCGCCGCGCGAAATATCAATTTCATCGGCCAACGTGAGGGTAACGGCTTGAGGCGGGAAGGCATAGTCTGTTTCGCCATCGCTGCCATAAATGGAGGTGATGACGCTGGTTTTGCGCGACGGCATCACCATCACTGTTTCGCCTTTGCGAACGATACCGGAGGCTACTTTTCCCGAAAATCCTCTAAAATCAAGTGTGGGTCGCAACACATTTTGTATCGGAAGACGGAAATCTTCAAAATTTCGGTCGGAGCCCACATGCACTTCTTCGAGATATTGCAACAAATTTTGTCCATGATACCAAGGCATAAACTTTGAATCATCTACCACATTGTCGCCGTTCAAGGCCGAAAGCGGAATACAATAGATGTCGGGGATGCTCAGTCGGGTAACAAAATTTTTATAATCATCACAAATTTGGTTGAAAATGGTTTCGCTATAATCTACTAAATCCATCTTATTTACCGCAAGCACAATGTGTTGAATGCCGAGCAGCGAAACAAGAAAAGTATGTCGTCGGGTTTGGGTAATCACGCCTTTGCGGGCATCAATAAGGATAATGGCTAAGTTGGCTGTACTGGCACCGGTAACCATATTGCGCGTGTATTGCTCGTGGCCGGGAGTGTCGGCAATAATAAATTTTCGCTTGTTGGTAGAAAAATAACGGTAGGCCACATCAATGGTGATGCCTTGTTCGCGCTCGGCCTTTAGGCCATCAAGGAGCAGGGCATAATCAATATTTTCGCCGGCGTGACCCATTTTTTTACTATCTCGTTCCAAGGCCGAAAGTTGGTCTTCGTAAAGTTTCTTGCTGTCGAAGAGCAGCCTTCCGATGAGGGTTGATTTTCCATCGTCCACCGATCCGGCTGTTAACAAACGCAGGAGGTCTTTTTTCTGGTCCTGATCGAGGAATGTTTGTATATCTGTTTGTGTAGTCATGTTGCTCTGCTGGAGATGTTTGCTTAGAAATATCCTTCTCTTTTCTTCTGTTCCATGCTCCCGTCTTGGTCAAAATCAATCACACGTGTGGTGCGTTCGCTTTTGGTTACGGTCATCATTTCTTCCACAATTTCTTCAATGGTGGTGGCGTTGGAATCAATGGCACCGGTGAGGGGATAGCAGCCTAAAGTGCGAAAGCGCACCATACGCATTTGTGCTTTTTTGGCCATTTCGGGGGGCATACGCTCGTCGTCCACCATGATGAGGTTACCATCAATCTCAACAATAGGGCGTTCTTTGGCAAAATACAGCGGCACGATAGGAATTTTTTCAAGACGGATATATTGCCAGATGTCAAGTTCGGTCCAGTTGCTGATCGGAAAAACACGAATAGATTCGCCTTTATGAACGCGGGCATTAAAGATGTCCCACAGTTCGGGGCGTTGGTTTTTTGGATCCCATTGGTGAAAGCGGTCGCGGAAGCTGAAGATCCTTTCCTTGGCCCGCGATTTTTCTTCGTCGCGGCGGGCGCCTCCAAAAGCGGCATCAAAACGATGTTGGTCCAGAGCCTGCAAAAGGGCTTGTGTTTTCATCACGTCGGTGTGCACTTTGCTGCCGTGGGTGAAAGGCCCAATGCCGCTTTTTACGCCTTCGCGGTTGTATTCCACAATCAAATCCCATCCGTTGGCTTTGGCATAATGATCGCGAAAGGTCACCATTTCTTTGAATTTCCATTGGCTGTCAATGTGCATCAAAGGAAAGGGTACTTTCCCGGGATAAAAAGCCTTTTCGGCAAGCCGCACCATCACCGATGAATCTTTTCCGATCGAGTAGAGCATCACCGGCTTTTCAAATGACGATGCCACTTCACGGATGATGTGTATAGCCTCGGCCTCTAACTCACGTAAGTTATTAATAGTTAGTGTATTCATTTATTTAGCGAATCAAAAAAATCACCATTATTGACAAAAATTTACAACAAAGCAGCAGTTTTATTTCACTGATTTTGATGCAGGAAAAGCGATAAACGAAGGATTTTGCAGGTCAAGGCTGTTGTAACTGATTTCCACCTCATGGTTATTGAACTGTACAACGCTGCCTCCGGCGGCAGAAATAAGGGCATGTCCGGCAGCGGTATCCCATTCGGAGGTAAGACCGAAACGAGGATAAACATCGGCATCTCCTTCGGCTATCATGCACATCTTGAGCGAACTGCCGCGAGAAACAATACGAATACTGTCATGTTCACGTTTGGTGCTGTTGATGAATTCAGTCGTTTCGGGGTTGAGGTGTGAACGGCTGACCACAACAGTGAAATCTTGGGTGGTGCGGGGCAGTGGCAACTTGATTGCTTTGCGTTTGAGGTGGGCATAATTGCCATTTCCAACAACGATTCCTTTAGCATGTTCCACTTTCCAGGCGCCACTGTCATCGGCCAAATAAAGGGTGTCGCTCACAGGAGCGTAGATGATGCCAACAATAGGTTTGTGGTTGTCAATCAATGCGATATTAACACTGAACTCGCCATTGCGGTTGACAAATTCTTTGGTTCCGTCCATGGGGTCAACAAGCCAAAATCGGGTCCAGTTTTCACGAATATGAAAAGGGGTAAGATCACCTTCTTCGCTGATGTAGGGTATCCCTGTGGTGTCTAAAACAGTTGTTATGATGTCGTTGGCCCGGGTGTCGGCCATGGTGAGCGGTGTATTGTCGCTTTTGATATCAATAATAAAATCGGTTGCATAAACTTCCATAATGGCATCGCCGGCATCAATAGCCGCACGAATAATTTTTTCCATTAAATTGGATTCAATCATAAGTTTGTTTGTTAGTGTATTTGTTGGCGAATTTCATGTACGATTTGTACGGAGGCCCGGGCATCTTCGAGTCCAAAGCCGGTTCCATTCAAAATATTTTGATAGCTGACGGTATGCAGATCGGTAAACCCATCGCTGAACTCTATCTCTTTGCCTTCGATGGTAAGGCTTCGATAGGTGCGTTTGCTTTGTTGCTTAACTTCATTGGGCAAAGTTTCGGCGTTGATGGATAAAAACCAGTCCACGTCGGCTTTGGCAAGTGTCAAATGTCCGGCAGCTCGATCGTTTTCATATTGGGTAACAGCGTTGGTGGTTGCCGGACCGAAAATCCACGTCAGCATATCGAAAAAGTGAACACCGATATTGGTGGCGATACCCCCCGATTTTTCGGTGTTGCCTTTCCACGAATGGTGGTACCAACTGCCTCTGGATGTAATGTATTCCAACTGGATGTGGTAGCGTTTATCGGGATCGGTATTTTGACTCACTTCTTTCTTCAGTTGCATGATCACCGGGTGGTGCCTCAATTGCAGAATGGTAAAGACTTTCTTTCCGGTTTCGCGTTCAATTTCAGACAGGGCATCTAAGTTCCAAGGGTTAAGTACAAGCGGTTTCTCGCAAATGGCATGGGCGCCGTTGCGCAACGCCATGCGAATGTGGGCATCGTGCAAATAGTTGGGCGAGCAAATGCTCACGTAATCCACCTTGCCGGTGATGGTGCGCCGAAGCTTGTCCAAATGACGATCGAAGCGCTCCGGCTCGGTAAAAAAATGGGCTTCAGGGAAGTAACTGTCAATCACACCCACGCTGTCAAAAGGGTCTAAAGCAGCCACCAAAAGGTTGCCGGTATCTTTGATGGCTTTCATGTGGCGCGGCGCAATATAGCCTGCTGCGCCAATCAAAGCAAAATTTGAAGGTTTCTCGATCATCAATTGTCAAATGTTACAAAAATTGAATCCACATCATGTTGTTAATCAATAGCTCAGCGCCATTAAATCGTTTTGACTTAAGGGTAGAATGAAGGGCAAAGCTACAAAAACGTGATGAATAAAGCCATTTGAATTGTAATTAGCTACAATACAGTATTTTATGTTTTATACTTGTCGTTTGAGATAGTAGGTATAATCTTTTTTTGCAGGATGGTATTCGGAATCGGTAAAGAGGGGCGAAGTGATTAAAAAATCAGCACTTGAACGGTTGCAGGCGGTGGGTATGTTGTAAAGAACGGTCATGCGCAAGAGGGCTTTCACATCCACATCGTGGGGTTGGTTGGACATGGGATCCCAGAAAAAAATCATGAAATCAATTTTTTCTTCGGCAATGAGTGCACCCAATTGTTGGTCGCCACCCAAAGGCCCCGATTTAAGCAAATGAATATTGTTGAGGATATTGGTCAACAAGCTTCCGGTTGTTCCGGTGGCAAAAAACCGATTTCCCTGAAGCTGATTTCGGTTGTGCTTTACCCATTCTACCAAGTCGTTTTTACGGTTATCGTGCGCCACTAAGGCAATGGTTTTTGTCATGCTTTTTTCATTTGTTGATACAAAGATGCGAAGAATAAACCATAAATCTGACCCTCCGATCGGGCTCAGGTGTATAACCTGTGTTTAAAAACTTAATGAGCGTTTGTTATACAAACTATTGCAACACCAACTTGCCGGTGGCCGATTGGTAATCATCAGCTTCAATGCGGTAAAAGTAAGTTCCGCGGGGATATGAAGCAACTTGGAGGTTAACCTGTCCGTTTTGGTCGGTTACATTCCAGCTGCCCAAACGCTTGCCATTCATATCGTGGAGCAGTAAACGTGCATTTTTACAATTGTTAGGCAAATGGTAAGGCAAGCTTACTTGTTCGCGAGCAGGATTGGGTATCGCTGAGCCGAGGTTGGCTTTGGTTCCGATGTAGGGATTCTTTTCGGTGGAAACAAAGGTTCCCGGAAGGCTAAAAACGCCCGTTTGTATGGTTGATGGATAAACTGAGTAATCGTAACTGTAAGTAATCAACTTTACCGATCCATTGGCAAGCACATCAATATACATGTATTGGCAGCCCGGAATTTCGCGCAAAAGCGTTCCATTTTCTTTGATAATTTTGGCGTTGTAGCTGTAATATTGCCCTGTTTCGTTGTACGAATAATAGATGTAAGCAATGCAAAGGCTGTTGTCGGTGGTGAAAAGATTTTCCGAAAGAAATTTCAAATCATACAAATAATTGTTGGCCGGAACGCTGAGGTTGATTGTTTTCCAAAGATTGTGATTGACATCAAACACCCTGCATTGTGCAAGTGCCACATCCATCACAAAAAACTTGTCGCCAGAAACGGCCAAATGACTGTAAGTTCCGGAGTGAGAATATGTTTTTTCCAATTGGATTTGCGATTGCACCGAATGGCTTCCCAGCAAGGTGGTCGCGAAGAAAAAGATAAAAATGATTTGCTTTGTACGCATAGTTCGTTTTGTTAAGTGGCCGCAAATGTAGCGATTCGATGGATGGTATGGCTGTATAAGATTTTGGTTTTAAAGTATAAGATTTTCTTCTTTATCAAAAATGAAATCCTCTTTGCTTCAAGAATAAGGCTGAAGAACAGCAATTTGTTTAGACCAATCATACCATTCAATTTGTTATTAAGTGATTACAAATCAACAATTTAAAAAAGTAATCTTTATAAAAACACGCATTTTTTTTTAAAGAATCCAACTTTTTCATTTATCAACTCAGCCGAATGTGGGTGGTACAGTTTCAAAAGAGCTCTGCGTGACAATGTGATTTAAGTTTTAACTTGCAGCCAATAAACCAAAGCAAAACCAGTGTAGTGCGCCGCCAAGTGCGAAAAAAATGTTGGCATGAAATGCACTTCCACTTATCGAACCAGTGCTCATAGTAGGTTTGCTTTTTTAATTCATATTCGCCAAAATGGAAAATAAACGCCATCCGTTGCCCGATGTTTTGAAAGGAGTAGCCGTTGTGCTGATGATCCAAGTACATTTGACAGAGCTTTTTGCTGTCGAAACTTGGTTTAATGGTTTGGGCG
>JADYZK010000209.1 GCA_020853175.1 Bacteroidales bacterium | reverse complement strand
GAGCAGTAGAGCCTCAAGCGCGATAAATTTACACCTCAGAAACCAAATCAAATCACGATGAAACGCCTTTACATTTTCTTATTCACTTTATGTTTCACGCTTCCCTTTCCCGCCATAACCCAGATTAGGGTTGACCTCAACAAAAAAATAAACCGTGAAGCCAATCGCCGCGCCAACCGTCAAGCAGACAAAGCAGTGGATAAGTCTTTCGACAAGGTGGAAGAAGGAATAGGCAGCATTTTCAAAAAAAAGAATGACCACAACACGCCAAAACAGGAAAGCGTTTCGTCGCAAATAGAAAAAGAAAAACCAGAAGTAAGTTTTGGATCTTTTACACGCCTATCGCCGGCAGATGGCGATGTAACTACTTCACCTATAAGTTGCTCGTGGGAAATCCCAAACATGGAATCCTACACATTTATGGTGCATCTCGAAGGCGACGATTGGTCGGATTGGTTTACAAAAACAACGAATGAAAACAAATGCAGCTTCACAAGACTGCCAACGGCCACAAAAAATCTCAAATGGAAAATCATTGCCGAGGGCAATGGCGAACGACTGGAATCGCCTTGGCAAAACTTCACCGTTTCAGATGGAACAGACGATGCTCCTCAAACAAAACCAGAAGTGCAATGGGCAAAATTTGATTTTGTTCCTGGCGATGAAGTTATTTTTGAAGATGGCCCCGGACAGGATGAAGAAAATGGTGAATTTCCAAGTCGTTGGGATTTACTAAAAGGCCAGGTTGAAATTGCCGGCTTTGATGGCGAAACAGTCATCATGTTTCTGGATGGAGGCGAAATTATTCCTTATCTGAAAAATTCAGACACTGACTATTTGCCGGAGGTATTTACTATTGAATTTGATTTCTATCGTCCACAGGATGGTAATCGGATAACCGTCTATCTTACCGATCAAAAAAATCAGCGCGGACTTTACGATGATACCCAGGAATTTGATATTACACCCACGAGAGTGGACGCCCCCGGGGGAATTACAGTCGAACATTCGGGAAGGGATTACCATTATTGCGAACAAGGATGTTGGACACACATCTCTATTGCATTTACAAAAGGAAAATTAAAAGTATATATAGATGATACAAGGGTAATTAATATCCCTCACTATGAATTTAATCCAACCGGATTTACATTTTACCCCTATTTTGCTGATGCAGCTGAGGGGAAAGCATTTTATGCAAAAAATTTCCGTATCGCCAAAGGTGGCGTAAAATATTACGATAGGGTACTTTCAGACGGGAAGATTATTGTAAACGGCATTCGCTTCGATGTGAATAAATCCACCATCAAACCCGAAAGCAATGGTGCTATCAACGAAATATTTGAGCTGATGCAAAAACAGACCGATCTCGATTTTAGCGTTGAAGGCCACACCGACAGCGATGGCGATGAAACATTCAACCAAACGCTATCAGAGAACCGCGCTAAAGCTGTGATGGAACGACTGATGGCTATGGGCATTTCTGCCCACCGCCTTCAATCTGCCGGCTGGGGCGAAAGCAAGCCCCTTAGCGATAACGCCACGCCCGAACAAAAAGCCAACAACCGTAGGGTAGAATTTGTAAAATTTTAATCATTTCATTTCATAATCAAACCAAATTTCACAAAAATGAAAAAATCAATTTTAACTATTGTCTTTGTTTTTAGCGCTTTAAGCGTAGTGTTTACCTCTTGCAAAAAAGATGAGGTCGTTGAACCGCAACCTGTGGGTCAAACCGAAGGTACATATAATGTAAAAATGGATGGTGAAACCATCGCATCGGGAACCACACTTGAAGTGGGTTGGCTTGGAAACCTCATTACCATTTCAAATGGAGATGACTTTTCAATTCTTGTGAGCTCTGTGCCAGAAAATGTAGGCGGAGTTTTTGAATTTAATGATTCCTATTCAAGTGGCACTGTTACGATTATGGGAAAAAACCTGTTGCTCTCCGACGAAAGCGACGAAATGTACTTTTCGCATTCAGGCTTCGTAAAAAGAGAATCGGATACAAAAGTATCATTTGAAGGAAGCTGTAAGGCCATGTTAAGCACTGACACACATACCTTTAGTGGCGAATTAGAATCAGATGTATTCAAACTGATTTATACTCCGTAAAGAAAAATTAATGCTTGCACCCCGTTTGACATCCATCGGGCGGGTTGCAAGCATTCATCATACAGAACAAATCAATTCAAAAACCGACAGATGAAAAAATCAATACTTATTATGATAGCCTTTCTCGCTTTTGCAGGAATGACCAATGCGCAGAAAGCTGATTTGGTTGGAAGCTGGCTGATGACAAAAGCTGAAGTGAATGGAAAAGTTGAAACTCCATACTTCATCACAGAATTTAAGCACGATGGGCATTTTCTGATTATGGGAATGGATTTTGGAACCTGGATCTATGACAATAGCGACAATTCAATACAAATGACATCGGAAATGGATAAAGATTTCAATGGGAAAAGCGAAGTTTTAATGCTGACCCCCGACGAACTCATTGTCAACAAAGACAAGGTAAAATTAACCTATAAACGGATTGATATTGCTCAAATCAAAGAGACCAATCACACCTCTGGACTCATGGGAATTTGGGAGTTTAAAAATATGCCCAATACCAACGCAAATACCATGCTCACTTTGAGCCCACCCGACGAATTTGTTATGATCGAAAAAGATGAATACAGCACAGCCACCATTCATGGAACATGGATTTTTAATCCACACGAACAGTCGCTGATCATCATAGGAATGAATGGGGACAATGTTTTCAAGGGTAAAAACAATGTCATTACGTTAAGCGATGATGCCATTGAATTGGAAAACAACGGGAAAATATTTAAAGCACAACGAAAAACTCAAAATACCAAACAAGTTGCCCGTCTCACCTTTACTGAAACCGACTTTTATACCGAAGACGGAGATTATAAATACGAAGCTGATGCTGATAAACTACCTTGGCAAGACCCCTTAGAAATGAT
>JADYZK010000208.1 GCA_020853175.1 Bacteroidales bacterium | reverse complement strand
GAATTGAAGAGGTCGAAGACATTATCGCCGATCTTGAACACGCTTTGTCGTGCGTTTAATTTAAAACCTCGACAGCCTTTTGACACCCGTTGTCGTCTTTAAAAAAACGTACAGGTGTCAAAGGGTTTTGTTATAACACCCTTGTCGGAAAGTAGTCCCATGTATCTTTTTTTTAATTGCACTGATACTGTGTAGATTTTATGAAAGATTTGCTA
The DNA here is from genome assembly GCA_020853175.1 of Bacteroidales bacterium. GTDB lineage: Bacteria > Bacteroidota > Bacteroidia > Bacteroidales > F082 > JALNZU01. The sequence continues at coordinate 3,384 of JADYZK010000208.1, read as the reverse complement.
CTTTTGCGCACTTTATTGGAACGAACCTATGTCGGACTTACTTAAAAAATAAATTGTGAGTCAGATAAATGCTTAAATTTTTTAACATTATTGTAATGGAAAACAATGACTTGATCAATCTCAACCCCGAAGAAAAACAAACCGGGAATGAGAACGCCTTGGCTGCACACACTGATGCTGCAGACTCATCCAATGTTTTAGAAACTGTTGACGAAACAGCGATGCCTGCTGAGTTGCCCACACAGCTTGACGCTGATGAAAAAGAAGAGCTTATCGGCTTGATGCAAAGCACCAAGTTACCTCTAATTGAGGAAAGCCCAAACGCGTCAGCGGCAGCTGAACCCGCAGTGAATGTTCAATCCCCAAAGTTAGCTGAGCTTCCTGCTGAACCGGCTTCCGTTGCAACGACAGAAGCTACTGTGGAGAGCGACAATAGTAACATCGAGCCAAAGGCCGAAAGCCATCAAATTGCGCTGGAAAGTGTGGACCACATTGTGGACGAGGAAACAGCGGAAGAAGATGAGGCCATGACAGAACATGACTTTGCTGCCCTCAACAAACTACAATTGGTTGAGCTGCTCGAAGAAACGGTTCTTGAGCAGGACGTAAACAAAATTAAGAACAAAGTTTCGGCCATTAAAGTGTTTTTTCTCAAGCTGAATAAGGATGACATTGATCATGAAATGGAAACTTTCATGGCCGATGGCGGTGAAAAAGAATCCTTTGAACATGCTGATGATCCTTTGGAAGCCCGTTTCAAAACAGCTTTTGGCAAGTATAAAGAGAATAAATCAAAGCACAATGAGCTGCTTGAGCGCCAGAAACAAACCAATTTGGTGCAAAAACAAGCCATTCTTGAAGAGTTGAAAGTGCTCATTTCATCGGAAGAAACCCTTAAAAAAACTTACGATGAGTTTAAGCTTTTGCAAGATAAATGGAAAGAAATAGGACAAGTTCCGGCGGGTGAAATCACCAATCTTTGGAACAACTACCATTTTCTTGTGGAGAAATTTTTCGATAAAGTGAAGATTAATCGCGAGTTGCGTGATCTTGACATGAAAAAGAACCTCGAAGCCAAGATTGAAATTTGCGAAAAAACTGAAGAGCTACTTTTGGAAGAATCCGTGATTAAATCCTTTAAGCTTCTTCAAAAATACCACGACGATTGGAAAGAAATAGGCCCTGTTCCACAAGACGTGAAGGAAGAGGTTTGGGAGCGTTTTAAAAATGCTACCGATAAGATCAATGCCATTCGTCGCGATCATTATTCTAAGATTCAAGACGAGCAGCAGATTAATTACGATGCCAAAGTTTCGATCTGTGAAAAAGCCGAAGAAATTATTTCCGACAGCTACGACAGCATCAACATCTGGATGAAAAAATCTGACGAGATGCGTGAGCTGTTTCAAGTATGGCGTTCCGTTGGTCAGGCTTCAAAAAAACAAAACGATGAAATTTGGAACCGTTTTAAGACAGCAATGGACGCTTTCTTTGAGGCCAAAAAAGAGTACTTCGGAAAACTGAAAGACCAGCAGTTGGATAATTTCAACCGTAAACTCGATTTGTGTGTTCAAGCAGAAGCCTTACTCGAAAGCACCGAATGGCGCAAAACTACCGATCGTTTTAAAGAACTTCAAGAAGAATGGAAAAACATCGGTCCGGTGCCAAGAAAAAATTCCGATAAAATTTGGAAGCGTTTTAGGGGTGCGTGCGATGATTTTTTCCGCCGCAAATCAGAACATTTCTCAGGCATTAGAGGCAGAGAAGACGAAAATATGGCCAAGAAAAAAGAATTGATCGAAAAAATCATCTCTTTTGAAGTGAAAGCCGATCGTGCCACTAACCTCGATGCCCTCAAAACTTTGCAGCGCACTTGGATGGAAATTGGACATGTGCCTATGAAGGTGAAAGACCAGCTCTATGCCGATTACCGCACAGCGATAGACAGCTTGTTTGAGAAAATGAAACTCACCGAGCAGGAAATGGCCACCACACATTATCGCCACTCCGTTGATAATTTGCGTGATGAACCCGATTCGGGCGATAAACTCAGACGTGAACGTACTACGCTTTCAATCAAAATCACTAAGCTGAAAGAGGAAATCATGCTTCTTGAAAACAATATTGGTTTTTTCAGCAGCAGCAAACAAGCCGACATTATGCGGGCAGAGTATGAGAAAAAAATCACCAAAGCCAAAAGTGAAGTGAAGCTGCTTGAGGCCAAACTCAAAATACTCCGCGATTAAAGCACGACGAAAAATAAAACGCCGCCCCGAAAAGAGCGGCGTTTTTTGCTTTAACGCCTTTTTAAATGTGATTGATTTTAAAAAGTCCGTTTATATCTTTTGACGTTTTTCACTGTCTTTTAAATTGGTGGCTTTGGCAATAAACATGAGCGCCAGCAACATTAAGCCTGCGCCATACAGGGCAAAAATGGTGAACTCATCTGTCAGGTTGATAAAATAATAAAAACCATGAAAGAAACTGGCGGCAAAAAGCCCGGTCATTGAATCAATAAAACGGTTTTGCCGAAATTTTCCTATGCCGAGGAAAAAACCCATTACAACAGCAAACGCAATGCTGGCGATAGGATAAGTGATGAGGAATGTTTGACCCATGGCGTGCGAAAGCCAACCCGACATGAACAAGGGCAAGGCGATTACTACAAATGACAGACCAATTAATATGGAGTAGATGATGCTGTCCAAAGGCCCTTTAAAAGTTTTTTGTCGAAGAAAATAATACCTTAACAACAAAAATTTGCCTAATTCGGAACCTATACCTACTACCACAAATGAATAAAAAGCAGTTCGTTTAAGGCTTCGCAATTCGTCAATGCCGTAGGCGGCAGCAGCAAGGTCGAGCAATAGCAAGAAAATTACTGTTACAAATCCAAAAAAAACTGCCTGAAAGAGGAATTTCCAAGATTCAATTTTAAATTTAAACCGAAGATAGAACAAGAAAATCGCGCTGAGGGCCAGGGGATACATTACAGAAAGTAAAATGTTCATCATGATAAGGTTGCTTTTGGTTGCGATGACAAATGTATTTATTTTAAATTAATCCTCTGCCAACTTGCATATTTTTGTTCGTCAAAAACGGCAAATCAGAACAATTTGCATAAAAATGAAACGTTTTTGTAGAAAAAATCATCATAAAACTAAATATCTTGCATGATGTTCCGACAGAGAAAGATGTTCAAAAATGAAGGTGGTAACAAGATAGGACTATTTTTGTGCTGATTTATAGATAAAAGGAATGAAAGAAGGAATGGTCATCAAGTCCACCGGAAGTTGGTACGTTGTTTATTTAACAACCGGACAAATAGTGCATTGCCGTTTGCGCGGACAATACCGCATCAAAGGAATTCGCACAACCAATCCT
>JADYZK010000207.1 GCA_020853175.1 Bacteroidales bacterium | reverse complement strand
GACCAATTTATTGGACGTATGAGTGTGAAAAAAGCTGAAAATCCTGCCGCTTATGAAAGGGTACAGTTTATGAAACATTTCAGTGGTATTGAATAAATTTCAGGTTTCTACCTCACGAAAAAGCATCCTTTGAAATCGTTCAAAGGATGCTTTTTTGCTTGACTTTTTTCGTTATTTCAACTTTACGCGGGTGATGCCATGGCCACCTGTTTCTAATGACGCATCTTCAAAGCTGCTTACTTCTTTCATTTTACTTAAAAATTCACGAATTACCCTCCGCAAAATGCCGTTTCCTTTTCCGTGAAGGATACTTAATTCCTTAATGCTTAACAGCATAGCTTCGTCTAAATATTTAGCTATCGTTTCCAAGGCTTCGTCGGCTCTTTTGCCTCTTACATCAATTGTAAGTTTAAATTGGGCTGCCTTTTCGTTGATGTCGCTTGCCACTCCACCCGCGTTGCTGCGGCGTTGTTTGCGTTCCTCGGCCCGATGGGTTTTCCCTGAAATGGCTTTTAGTTTTTCGGGTGAGGTGCGCAGCTTCACCGAGTTGAAACCTACAACTGCCTCATGCTGGTTGATAAAAAGCAGCTCGCCGGTGATGTCCATTTCTTCAATACTTACAAACATGCCGGGCTTAAGGGTAGTAATATCTTCTTCTTCAGTCTCTTTTGGCAGTTGTAAAGCTTCGGCGCGCATAGTCGCTTCTTTTTGCAAAACTGGTTTCAGATCTTGAAGTTTTTCGCGCAGTTCCTTGGTTTTTTCTTTTTCTGCTTGCGTTTCTCGAATCTCTTTTATGGTGTATTCGATCTGTTTGTTGGCCTTTTCAATCAGCTGTCGGGCTTCGTTTCCGGCGTCTTGAAGCAGTGTTTTCTTCCGCTCTTCCAACTGCTTGAGCAAGCGTTTGTATTTTTCAATCACTTCATTCAGCAATGTATCAGCCACCCTCAATTCAGCTTTTTTTTTGGCCACATCGCGTTTTTCTATCTCCAATTGTTGAAGCTGTTGTTCAAAGTTGAGTTGCGAATAACCTGTGATGGAAGCGGCTTTTTCGAGCACTTCTTCGGGTAATCCGGTTTTGCGCGCAATTTCAAAAGCAAAAGAGCTTCCGGGTTTTCCTGCTTGAAGCTCATACAAGGGCTGTAGCCTTTGGGTGTCGAAAAGCATGGCTCCGTTGATGATGCCATCAAATGTATCAGCCAGCAACTTGAGGTTGGCATAGTGCGTAGTTACAATACCAAAGGCCTTTTTTTCATTCAGCTCCATGAGCACGGCCTCGGCTATTGCACCTCCCGACTGCGGCTCTGTTCCCGTGCCAAACTCGTCAATAAGAAAGAGGGTGCCGGCGTTGGCGTGATTTAAAAAATGCGCCATATGGAGCAAATGGGAGCTGTAAGTACTCAGATCATTTTCAAGTGATTGCTCATCGCCAATATCAATAAAAAGCTTTGAGAAAACACCACAAACCGAATCGGGGCGCATGGGAACAGGCAATCCGCATTGCAGCATATATTGCAACAAACCGGTGGTTTTAAGGCACACCGATTTTCCGCCGGCGTTAGGTCCCGAAATCACCAGAATACGCTCGTTTTCATTGAGTTCAAGATCGAGCGGAACCACTTTTTTCTTTTGCTCACGCAAACTGATCTCCAGCAGAGGATGGATGGCTGTTTTCCAATTCATGACGGGTTTTTCTACTAACTGCGGGATGTTGGCATTTAGCTTTTTCGACAGTTGGGCTTTGGCATGTATAAAATCGAAAAGACCCAAGAATTCCCAAGCTTTGTGCATCATAGGCAGATGAGGTCGCAACAACTGACTAAAAGCTGCCAGAATACGTTGGATTTCGCGCCTTTCGGCATATTCCAACTCCCTAATTTCATTGTTGGTATCGAAAACTTCGGCAGGTTCAATATAGACGGTTTGTCCTGTTGACGACTCATCGTGGATAAATCCCCGCAGCTTGCGCTTGTCGGCAGCACGCACCGGAATCACCATACGGCCATTGCGAATGGTCACTTCCACATCGCTGTCGGTCCAACCCGCATTCTTGGCCTCGCCGAGCATTTGTCTTATTTTTCGTTCAATGGTGCCTTGCTTGCGCCTGATATCCTGGCGTATTTCAAATAAAGTTTCTGAGGCTTTGTCGGGAATGTCGCCTTTGTCGTCAATAATGCGTGCCAGCTCTTTGTAAAGCATCTTTTCAATGTCAATACCTTCGGCCAATTTTCTAAGGGGAGGATAGGCAACACTGGCTTCCGCATGTAAAAAACCCAACATCTGTTGCAAAATCACCATCACATTTTTAAAGTCGAAAAGCTCTTCTTGTTCAATCACAGTGCCTTCAATTCTGAGGTGATGAAAGGTTTCACGCAGGTCGAAAAAGTCTTTCACCTGAAAAGGAAGGCCGTTGTCCATCAGCTGCATCATGCTTTCAATTTCGGCAAGGCTATGACGGATGGTATCAATTGAGTTGCTAAAATGGAGTTGCTCGGCCCTTTCGAGGCCCATTTGGCTCACGCATTTTTGCAGCAATATTTTGCGGATGGACGTAAAGCCCGTCTTGTCTTCAAAGTTGGAGGGATAAATCACGATGTTTGAAATAAACGACAAAAATAAGCATTTGCCGGCTTTGGTAAACGGCCGCGTTGCGTGCTTTTCGCCCGTTGGTATTTTTTGCATCTTTGCATCCCAGATTTTCCTTCTATGAAATTGAAGTATTTTTTATGGCTTTTGCTGCCCTCACTGTGTTTGTTGTGCAGCCGTTGCGCCAATCCGGTGATGCCAACCGGCGGTATCAAAGACACGATGCCGCCTCAGATTACTGTTTCGCATCCGGCAAATTATTCGGTTAACTTTAAAGGAAAAATCATTGAAATTACGTTCAATGAGTACATTAAACTCGATAAAATTAGCCAGCAAGCGCTCATTTCACCTCCGCCGGAGGTCAATCCTGAATACCGTATCAAAGGCAAAAGCTTGCAAGTGCGTTTCGACGAAGAGTTGAAACCCGAAACCACCTACACCATTTTTTTTGGAAATGCCATCGTTGACTTGACCGAGAGCAACCCTCTGTCGGCTTTTACTTTTGTTTTTTCTACCGGACCGGTGCTTGATTCAATGGCCTTGAGTGGCAATGTAGTCCATGCCTTTGACGAGTTGCCGGCCGAGGAGGCTTTCGTTTTATTGTACCGAATGGTTGAAGATACCATCCCCGCCGATTCGTTGCCTTTTCTTAAGAAGCCTTATTACGTGGCCCGAACCGACAAAAATGGGCAGTTCAGGTTCAGCAATTTGCGCAACGAACCTTATATGATGTATGCGCTTGAGGATAAAAACACCAATTTCCTATATAATAAAGGTGGCGAAGCCGTCGCTTTTTTGCCGTCAGCGGTTAGGCCTGAGTATTTGAAAATTGAAAAGCGACAAGAGCAGCTTACGGCCTCGGATTCGTTGGCGGTGCTTGCCGGTGCCAAGATAATGAGTGAGCAGGTTTTTCAGCGCAGGAGCGACAGTTTGCTTTACGTGAACCAAAAAAGAACTGATTCCATTACTTTTGCCCAGCTCAAAGGGCACGAGTTACGCCTGTTTTACGAGATAGATTCTACCCAAAAACTGATGCGTGCCGAGGTCATTAAGAAAGGCTTGATGCGTTTTGCTTTTAGGTATCCTGCGGCAGAAGTGCGCGTGGAACCTATGGACAGCTTGCCCGAAAATCTGGGTTTGATGCGGCACTATAGCTTAAAAAAAGACACCTTATTTTGGTTTTATCGCGATAGCGTGCTCGATTCAATCCGCATTGCAGTGCAGTACGACACTTTAATCAATGACACTTTGCAATTGGCAATGAGTCCAAAACTTTCGTTGGCCGAAAAGCGAAACTTACGTAAAGGTGCCGAAAATAAAGGACTTGCAGTGTCAAGCAACATCCTTGGAAGGCGTATTGATATAGGACAGGAGTTGGTGTTTAGTTTTCCCGAACCGGTGGTATTTTACCAAATGCGCGATACCAATCGCTTCATTTCCAATGGAGATACGGTTTTTAACAGCCTTGTTTTTGTAAAGGCCGACAGTCTCGGCTTGAAATACAAGCTGGCAGCGCCGCCTTTTGAGCCTGAAGGTGATTATCATGTAAGATTGCCCGATTCGGTGTTTTTTGGCTTGAGTGGCTTGAGCAACGATACCATTGATTTAAACTTTAAAATTCCGGCTTTGAGTGATTATGGCTCGCTGGTTGTGAATATTCAAACCGAAATAGAATCACCGATTTTAATTCAATTGCTCACACCCAAAGGCGACCTTGTTGAGCAACGCACCATCAACGGAAATCAAAAGTTGGTATTCGAGAAAGTAAAACCCGCCAAATTTCTGCTAAAAGCAGTTGTGGATGTGAACAAAAATGGGCGGTGGGATACAGGAGAGTTGCTTAAAAAAAGAGAGGCCGAAAGGGTGTATTTCTTTGACAAAGAACTCGAAGTGCGCGCCAATTGGGACCTTGAAGAAGAATGGATGATTCCTCCTGTAAAAACAACATCTGCAGAAAAGGCAGCTGAGGAAAAAGAAAATCAGGAGTAAGATTTTGGCTTCACTTCATTCGTGCTAAAAATAAAAATCTAAAAAT
>JADYZK010000206.1 GCA_020853175.1 Bacteroidales bacterium | reverse complement strand
TTACTTTGCGATAGTCCACCAATTTTTTCAAACTATCCACTTGTTCAGGAAGCATTTCTCTTTTTTGCTTTCGATGAAAGCCCCACGCTTGCGCCAAAGGACCAATGGTAAAGTCGAAATATCCATTGGTAAGAATACCTACCTCCTTAGAAAGATAGAAGTTGTTTAAAAAAATGGAGTCGAGTTCAACTGTTGTGTCACCCTCATTGGTACGCGAAAGAAGCGACTGATCAACCCACAAAGAAACGGACTGATCCACAGCATTCAATACCGAGTCAACCTCAGCTTGCAGATTTCGGCCTTGTGCATCATAATACGTGATGCTGTAATAGGTTCCTTGTGTTTCGCCAGCCAGGCTGATGCGCTGTAGCTGTGGCCTGTTGCAAGCTGAAACGATGCAGCTTAAAGCAAAAATGAAGAAAATGATCTTTTTCATAAGCAGGAATGAGTCTAACAAAAATAGAAAAATCGGTCTTATGAACCGATTTTTCTTTTACTGCATATTGCAAAGCAGCCAGGATTATCCCCCGAAATCATCGAATGCAATCATCTCTTGAGGAACGCCCAATTCATCGAGCATTTTAAAGATGGCAGCATTCATCATAGGTGGCCCGCATAGGTAGTATTCTATTTCTTCTGGTTCGCTGTGTTGCTTGAGGTAATTATCCAAGATCACCTGATGGATAAATCCGGTATAGCCTTTCCAATTGTCTTCGGGTTTGGGTTCGGAAAGGGCCACATTGAACGTAAAATTAGGGAAGTCTTTTTCAATAGCTTCAAAATCATCCATATAAAATAGTTCACGCACAGAGCGTCCGCCATACCAGAAGGTGGTTTTGCGTTTGGTTTTTTCAGTATGAAAAAGGTGAAAAAGATGCGAGCGCATGGGGGCCATTCCGGCACCACCACCAATAAACATCATTTCGCGCTGCGTAGGTTTTATGTGAAATTCTCCGTAAGGCCCCGAAACCATTACTTTGTCGCCGGGTTTGCGTGAGAAGATGTAAGACGAGCAAACGCCCGGGTTTACATTCATAAAACCGTTGGTTTTGCGGTCCCATGGAGGAGTAGCAATACGGATGTTGAGCATCACGATGTTTCCTTCGGCAGGATGGTTGGCCATGGAATAAGCCCGATACTGTTCTTCTGTGTTTTTCATTTTCAAATCCCACATCTTGAACTTATCCCACTCCTCGCGGTAACGGTCTTCAACCTCAATATCTTTACTGAAGTCAACTTCGAGTTTGGGTACATCAATTTGAATGTAACCTCCTGAAAGGAAATCAAGACGTTCGCCTGCGGGAAGTTTAACAACAAATTCTTTAATGAAAGTAGCCACGTTGTGGTTTGAAACCACCTCACATTCCCACTTTTTGATTCCAAACACCTCTGGTGGCACACCAATTGACATATCTTCACGCACCTTCACTTGACAGCCAAGCCGCCAGTTGTTCTGTTGCTCTTTGCGCGAAAAGAAACCTTTTTCTGTGGGTAAAATGCCGCCACCGCCTTCAAAAACCTGACAACGGCACATGGCACAAGTACCTCCGCCTCCGCAAGCCGATGGCAAAAAGATTTTATTGGTTGAGAGGGTTGAAAGCAATGTAGATCCAGGATCTACTTCCAATTCAGTTTCGCCATTGATGGTGATTTTCACCTTTCCTTGTGGAGATAGTTTTGCTCGTGCGAACAAAAGCACTCCAACCAAAAGTAATATTACGACCAAAAAGAACACAATACTGATCAGTACCACTGTTCCTGTTCCTGTTGCTAATAATGTCATTGTTATAAATGATTTTGATTGATAAGAATCGCTATAACTTAATCCCTAAGAAGCTCATGAAAGCAATGCCCATCAACCCGGTGATAATAAAAGTAATCCCCAATCCTCTCAAAGGAGCGGGTACGTTAGAGTAGCGAATTTTTTCACGAATGGCGGCAATTCCAACAATCGCCAACAACCAGCCAATACCCGAACCAAGACCAAAGGCAGTGGCTTGACCAAGGGTTTGGTATTCGCGTTCTTGCATAAACAAGGAACCTCCTAAGATGGCGCAGTTAACGGCGATAAGTGGAAGAAAAATCCCTAAAGAAGAATATAGGGCTGGACTGAACTTTTCGACAATCATTTCAACCAATTGAACCATGGAGGCGATGATGGCGATGAAAAGTATAAAGCTTAGAAAACTGAGGTCCACATCGGCGAAGCTTGCATCTAACCATACCAAAGCACCCGGCTTAAGGATATAGTCATTCAGTAAATAATCCACAGGTACTGTGATTCCGAGAACGAAAATAACCGCAAGCCCAAGTCCGGCTGAGGTTTGAACTGTTTTTGATACTGCCAGGTAGGAACACATCCCTAGGAAGTAAGCAAAAATCATGTTGTCAACGAAAATAGACTTGACAAATATGTTAAATAACTCTTGCATAATCTTTAGTTTTTAGTTGGTTAGTCTTCAATCAGTTGAGGGTTGCGTGCGCGTTGAATCCAGATGATGATTCCAATAAGGATCAACGCCATTGGGGGCAGGATCATAAACCCATTGTTTTTGTATCCCAGTTCATAAAAACTTTGAGGAATAACATGAAAACCCCAAACGGTTCCTGAGCCAAACAACTCACGTACAAATCCTACCAATAACAAAATCATTCCATAACCAAAGCCGTTTCCAAGACCATCGAGCAGCGAAGGCCAAGGTTTATTGCTCATGGCGAAAGCTTCGAGGCGTCCCATAAGGATGCAGTTGGTAATAATCAAACCCACGAATACAGAAAGCTGTTTACTCACATCGTACACAAAGGCTTTCAGGAATTGATCCACCACGATAACCAATAATGCAATAACCACCAACTGAACGATAATACGTATGCGGGGTGGGATGCCGTTTCGCATCAGCGAGATAATAAAGTTGGCCAAGGCGGTTACGGCGATAACCGAGATAGCCATCACGAATGCCGGTTTCATTTTAGCTGTAACCGCCAGTGCCGAGCAAATACCCAACACCTGAACAGTAATCGGGTTGCTCATGTTCAGTGGACTGGTTAACAGCTTTACGTTTTTTGAAGAAAACAACGGTTCTTTCTCTTGTTTAACTGCACTCATAACTTATGATTGTTTTTTAATAAACGGTTCATAACTTTCCAAAACATTTTTCAACATTTCACTCACGCCATTGCTGGTGATCGTTCCGCCCGAGATGGCATCCACCATGTGCGGCTGTTTTTCTGCGGGTTGGTTGGCAATGCCCCCTTTCACCACCGAAACAGAAACAAACTTGTCATTGGAATCAAAAATGGTTTTGCCGGGAAATTGAGTGGTGAAAATGGGTGTGGCAATTTCAGCACCTAAGCCGGGCGTTTCCGACTTGTGACCAAAAGTTACTCCAACAACAGTTTTGAAATCATCTTTTAAAGCCATGTTGCCCCAAATAGGACCCCACAAACCAACGCCCCGCATGGGAACGATGTAAATTTTCTGTCCCTCTTTTTGAACAACATACAAAGGCAATTCAAAAGGTTTTTGAACTGACTTTTTGTACAACTCCTCTTTTAGATTGAGTCCAAAGGCCTTTGATTTTTCTTTTCCTTCGCCTGTGAAATCATCCACCACATTGCCTTCGGGATCAATGACCATCATATTGGAAACGTTCTTGTTGAACAACTCGATGGCATTTTGGGCCGTTACGCCTTCAAAACCGGCTGCAACAAGGATACTTTGCATTTTGTCAACGGCATCATTTTTATCCTGAAAAGGTTTCAGAACCAATGCTGTGGTTGAAAGTACGGCTGCCACAACGATCACAAGGATGCCGGCATACCGAAATATATATCCATTACTGTACATGTCTATAAGTTTTAATTTTTCTCACTTTTCTTATGACTTGACAGCGACCTTGACCTTGGCTCTTCTCAATCTCTTTTTGATGTTGGACTGAACCACATAATGGTCAATCAGCGGCGCAAACACGTTCATTAATAAAATGGACAACATCATTCCTTCGGGATAGGCGGGATTGAACACACGGATCAACACGGCGATCATCCCGATGAGGAAGCCATAAAAGATTTTACCTCGTGCTGTTTGGGCTGCCGAAACGGGGTCAGTCGCCATATACACTGCCCCAAAAGCAAAACCTCCCATGATCAAATGATAATAGGCAGGAATATCCATGTAGGCATTGGCTCCCCATAAGTTGAACAACCAACCCATGCTCAAACCGCCAAGCACCACCGAAAGCATGATGCGGAAACTGCCGATACCTGTGATGATAAGCACCAAAGCACCTAAGGCAATAGCCAACGTTGAAGTTTCGCCGATGCTGCCTGGAATTACGCCAAGAAACATATCCCATGCTGAAGGTATTTTATCGGATTCGTTCACCATTAAATGACCCAAAGGTGTTGCCCCGCTAAAAGCGTCAGCTTTTTCGGCAATCCACACCTTATCACCCGACATCTCTGATGGATAGGCGAAAAACAAAAAGGCCCGAGCTGTAAGTGCAGGATTAAGGATATTCATTCCTGTTCCACCAAACACTTCTTTACCTATGATGACAGCAAAGGCAGTTGCCAAAGCCACCATCCACAGAGGCACATCAGGAGGCATCACCATCGGAATCAACATTCCTGAAACCAAAAATCCTTCGTTCACCTCGTGGTGTCTTGATTGCGCAAAAGCAAACTCAATGCCCAAGCCCACTACGTAAGAAACGACAATCACCGGTAAAACTTTAAGCAGGCCAAAGCCAAACATGGGCCAAAAATCATAGGCCATACCTTGCGAAAGGTAATGTTGATATCCAACGTTCCAGATACCGAAGATCAATGGAAAGATCAGGGCGATCACCACAATAATCATGGTACGTTTCATGTCAATGGCATCACGAATGTGGGCGCCACTGTGGGTTGTTTTGTCAGGAACAAACAAAAAGGTTTCAAAAGCATCAAAAGTTGAGTGAAGCTTTTCAAAACGACCTCCTTTTACAAAATGCGGTTTTTGTTTATCTAAAAAATCCCTTAAGAATTTCATCTCTCTAAAGTATTGATTTAATATCTGTTAACTCATTTCTTTTCGCATCAGGTCGAGCCCTTTGCGCACCACTTCTTGGATGTTGGTTTTGGAGGTATCAACCACTTCGCACAAAGCAAAGTCTTCTTCATCTACCTCGTAAATACCGAGGTTCTCCATCAGGTCAATGTCTTCAATCATAATGGCCTTGAGCAGTTGCAATGGATAGATATCAAAAGGAAATACCTTTTCAAACTCTCCGGTCATCACCAATGCCCGTTCGCCACCATGAAGGTTGGTATCCAATGCAAACTTTTTATTTTTGAAAAGATACGTTGGGAAGGATTTGCTCATGCTGAATTTGTCGAAACCGGGCAGTGCCCAGCCAAAAAACTCATAGTAATTGCCTTCTTTTATCACAGTGATTTGGGTAGCATAAAAGCCAACAAAGCCATCAAGCTCAATTTTTGTTCCGGTTAACACGTTGCCGCTGATGTAGCGTTTTTCTATTTCAGAAACATTGTTTTTGATGAAACTTTCTAAGTTGGCACCCACTTTTGTTTTGTAGTAAGCCGGTTTAAGCACTTCGGAGCCGGTTAAAGCGATGATTCTTTCAGCATCATACTTGACTGTTAGGAAGAGTTTTCCAATGACTACCAAATCTTGAGGAGTGAGGTACCAAACCACTTCACCCTTGTTGATCGGATCAATTTTATTGATCTGAACGCCAACATTTCCGGCAGGATGCGGTCCTTCAAAGGCATTGAGCTGAACTCCTTTTGCATTTGTAAAAAGCGGAGTGGCTGGTGCCTTGGCGTTTACATTCAAGTGGACCTTACCTTGGGTGAGTTTGGCTAGCACATCAATTCCTTTCTGGAAGGCTTTTTCACTGCCTTTCAAAGCAAAGTCATTGTCAGGCGCCAGAGGTGCACTGTCAAAAGTAGAAATGAAAATCGCTTTTGGTTGGTCGGCCGGGTTGGCTATAACAGAATAGGGTCGTTGCCTGATGAAAGGCCAAACACCGCTTTTCAGTAATTTTTCAATCACCTCAGCGCGGTTCAGTTGAAGCGGTTCGGCAGCACCAAAATCAATGGCGTTGTTCTTTCCGTCTGCCTCAATACGTATTTCGAGTAAAACACGCTTTGCACCCCGTTTAATTTCACGCACTTTGCCGCTTACCGGTGAAGTGAAAAGAATGTTTTCGCGGTACTTATCAACAAAAAGTGGGCTTCCTGCTTCTACAAGATCCCCCTCTTGAATAAGTAATTTTGGAAAAACACCAATGAAATCGGTGGGTTTTATGGCAAACTGATCTGTCGAAAGTTGTTTAATGGTTTTTTCGGCCTCACCAATCAAATTGATGTTCAAGCCTTTTTTGATTTTTATAACGTTTGACATATCTACCTTGATAAATATTTAATAATTTGCAAAGAAACGAATTAACTTTGGCTTTGGTTATAGCTTGTGAACAAAAAAACACAACCTTTCTGGAGTTTT
>JADYZK010000205.1 GCA_020853175.1 Bacteroidales bacterium | reverse complement strand
GTTCTCCTGCGCTCAATCTCTTGTAAAAAACCCATGAATTTCGGTTAAAATTTGGCGGCAAAGATACAGCGAAAAATGGCAGAACGAGGAGGAAGATTTTTGCTTTGTTCTTGGCTTTTGTTTTGGGTTGGGTCTCGTCTCAAGACGAGACGTTCAATGAAGACACTTCGATTGCCCTATCGCCCTATCGCTCCGGTGACTCCGGTCACCCAGCCTCTTAGTCACCCAGCCCTTAGTCACTTTCAACCTTAGCCTTCTCTTTGCCTCAACACCTCATAGCATGCTATTCCGGCGGCCACCGACACGTTGAGAGATTCGATACTGCCCATCATGGGGATTTTTATCCGCACATCGGCGAGCTTGAGGTACTCCTCGGAGATGCCTGTTTCTTCGGAACCCATAATCAATGCTATTGGCCCGCTAAGATCAGCAGACCAGAGGTTTACAGATGCTTTTTCGGTAATGGCCACCAATTTTACGCCACTTTCTTTTAAAAAACGCAGGGTCTCTTTCAGATTGTTTTCGCGTGCCACATTGATGCGGTGCAAGGCACCTGCCGATGTTTTTACGGCATCGGCATTGATCATCGCTGAGCCACGACTGGGCAACACCAAAGCGTGAACACCGACCGATTCTGCCGTTCGGGCAATGGCGCCAAAGTTGCGAACATCGGTTATTTTGTCGAGCACTACTAAAAATGGAAGCATCCCCGCCTCAAAAATCATTGGCACCAATGCCGAAAGCTTCTGGTAACTCACCTGCGACACGAAAGCCACCACTCCTTGATGGTTTTTGCCTGTCAGTCTGTTAAGTTTTTCAATTGGCACCATCTGCACCGGCACTTCGTTCTGCTTGGCTTGGTGCATCAACTCGTTCATCTGCGGTGATCGGCTGCTGTTTTGAATCAAAATTTTTTCAACATCAGCCCCCGATCGGAGCGCCTCAATCACGGGTCGTGTGCCAAAAATCAAGTCTTTGGCGCTTCTTTCTTTTTCCATACATACACTGTTTCAATGGCCAAAATTACATTGAATCGCTCAAGTGCACATCATCTTAAAGAAAAATTCGTCTCACTCCCGACCTTCGTAGAGTAAAAAATTACAGCATAACAGCACTGCTTTCACTACTTTTACTGCAAATTTAACCCTATCAACGTGATGAAATCATATTTGATTGGTTTTTGTATCCTACTATCTGCCATCGTAACACAGGCACAATTGTTTCGATCGGCCAGTCCTGTCTCTTCAAATAAACTTACTAAAGAGTTTATAGTGAGCGCCATGCGGTATCCTCAATCGGCTTTGGATGCTGGTGAACAAGACAAAGTAGAAGTTGTATTCACCGTTTTACCCAATGGAACAAGTTCCAATCACCAAGTGCTGAAACCGGTGAGTGATGCCCTCGATCAAGAAGCCATCCGTTTGGTAAGGAAAATTTTATGGATTCCGGCTACTGAAAACGGCCAATCTGTGAGCGAAAGAAACGCCATGACCATTGTTTTCAACCGAAAACAATTTGTCAAAAAGCAAGCCCTAAGACCCGCATTGTTTGCACAATTGGACGCCTTGGATGCTGATGATTCAGGAGTTATTTATACTTTTGCGGCCTTGGAAACAATGCCAACGCCTATGATTGACGAAAAATACCGCAGCATACACCACTATCTTCAATCGCAATTAAAATATCCCGAAACGGCCTTTGCCGCCGGCATTCAAGGAAAGGTAACGATTGATTTTGTGGTGGAGGAAGACGGCATCCCATCCAACATTCGGTTGGTCAACAGCGTTGGAGGAGGTTGCGACCAAGAGGCCATTCGATTGTTGCAGCAGCTCCGCTGGCGGCCGGCCGTTAAAAATGAAAAATGGGTGCGCAGTGCTGCCACTTTCGATGTATCATTCATACTGAACGACATAAAACAGCAAGAAATTCCCAACCGCCAGCCGGGAGGGCTTTAACCTTTAACACATCATTCATTTATGAAAAAAATCCTTTTATCATGCGCCTTGGCCCTCATCCTTTCGGGCGTCAGTTTTGGGCAATCCGACACTTCTTATTGGAAGAAAAATGGTAAAATAAGCTTCAACTTTTCCCAAAGTCACCTCTCCAACTGGTCGGCGGGCGGACAAAGTGCTATTAACGGTCTTGGATTGTTTGGTTACAATGCCAATTACAAAAAAGCCAACAAAATCTGGGACAACTCCTTAGGATTGACCTTAGGATACAGCCTTTTAGGCGATGCCCAAGCCATGAAAACCGACGATAAAATAGAGTTCAATTCTCTTTTTGGTTTGCAAGCTATAGAAAATAAGCTCTTCTATAGTTTGTCTTTTTCATTTAAAACTCAGTTTACCGATGGATTCGATTACAAGAAAGATTCTACGAACCCTATCTCAGGACTGTTTGCTCCGGCTTACATTACCCTTGGTGCGGGTATGGACTGGAAACCCAACGCTTATTTTTCCATCAATTTTTCGCCGCTAACAGGTCGCATAACCATCGTCACCATCAAAGAATTGTATGAAGTTGGTGCCTTTGGTGTTGACAAAGGTAGCACCACGCGTTTTGAGTTGGGTGCTAAATCCATGATTAAATTTGAGAAGGAAATTGTGAAAAACGTCAGCTTTGCCACCAAGTTGGAATTGTTTACCGATTATTTGAAAAACCCGCAAAACGTTGACGTTGACTGGCAAACCTTGATTACAATGAAAGTCAATAACTGGTTAAATGCCAATATTGCCACCCATCTTATTTACGATGATGATATTCTGATTTCCGATAAAGACGGAAAAATTGGTCCCCGCACCCAGTTTAAAGAAGTTTTAAGCGTTGGGTTAAGCTACGCTTTCTAAAGCTTATGAAAACCATCGGACTTTTATCAGACACCCACGGTTACATCCATCCGCGGGTGTTTGAGTTTTTTAAAACCTGCGATGAAATATGGCATGCCGGCGATATCGGCAATGCCGAAGCCAGCGATGCCCTTTCCAATTTCAAACCCCTGAGAGCAGT
>JADYZK010000204.1 GCA_020853175.1 Bacteroidales bacterium | reverse complement strand
TTTTACACAATGAGAACATCGGAAACAGCCGTTATCTTTCCTCTTATATTCCATTCAAAAACGAAAAAGGCAATGTGTTTGCCTACATCAACCTTCCTTATTTTGCCAAAGAAAGCGAAATGCGCAACGAAATTTCCGCTCTGGTACTCACTTATATCAATTTGTTTTTGGTGATTTCGGCTGTTGTCATCCTACTTGTGCTTTTGCTGTCGCGCAAACTTTTGCAACCCTTGCAGATGATACAGGAAAAGATGCGCTTGTTGCGTATTGACCGCGTGAACGAGAAAATTATTTGGAAAAGCAAAGATGAACTGGGGCAATTTGTGGCGCAATACAACACTTTGATTGACGAGCTGGCCGAAAGTGCAGACCGTTTGGCACGTTCCGAAAGGGAAAGCGCTTGGCGCGATATGGCCAAACAAGTGGCCCACGAAATCAAAAATCCGCTCACGCCAATGCGTCTCAGCGTGCAATATCTGCTCCGAGCTTGGGACAACAACGACCCGGATATTGCCAATAAAATTAAACTTACCTCCCAAACGCTTATCCACCAAATTGATACGCTTTCGTCAATCGCAAGCGCTTTCTCTGATTTTGCCCGCATGCCTGTAAGCAAACCGCAACAAATCAATTTGGCGCAATGGCTCAAGCAACTGATTGTGCTTTTCGACAACCATGCCAACATTCGTTTTGAAACCCATTTTGAAGGGGAGGAGCAGAGCTGGGTTTCTGCCGATCAAGACAATATGAACCGCATTTTCACCAATTTGATTAAAAACAGTCTTCAAGCCATAGGCGATAAGCCCGGAGGTGTCATCTGTTTGAAAATGAAACCCGACAACCATAAACTTTATATAGAGCTGAGCGACAATGGGAAAGGCATGAATGCTGAAGAAGCAAAACGTGTTTTCACACCTAACTTCACCACCAAGTCGAGCGGAATGGGCATCGGACTGGCAATGGTGAACAACCTCGTAATTCAGGCCGGCGGAACCATTACCTTTACCACCGAGCAAGGAAAGGGCACGGTGTTTTATCTTCAATTACCTTTGCACCCTTCATGGCACACAACCCAATAAAAAGTTTGGCCGGCCAAACGGCTGTGTATGGCATGGGAACCATCGTTCCCCGTTTGCTCAATTATATGCTGGTGCCCATCTACACCCGCGTGTTTGAGGATCAGGCTACATATGGCCAAATCACTGAGCTGTATGCTTATATCGCTTTTTTGATGGTGTTTTTGACCTACGGCATGGAAACCGCCTTTTTTCGATATGCCCAAAAAAACGACCCAAAAAAGGTTTTCAACACCACCATGTCGGCTATTTTGGTCACTACATCGGTTTTTCTCCTCTTCGTTTTTCTTTTCTATAAGCCCATCGCCAATTGGATGCAGTATTCTGGCAACAGCGAATACATCCTCATTGTGGCTTTAATTGTGGCTTTCGATGCCGTTTCGGCCATTCCTTTTGCCATGCTGCGCAAGCTCAACAAAGCACGTAAGTTTGCTATGATCAGGCTTGTCAATGTTTTTTTAACTGTGGCCTTAAACCTGCTCACCATCATTGCTTTCCCCGTCTTTTTTACTCATATCGCAGTTCAGTGGTTTGGAAATGAAACAGGTCTCGTTATTTGGGTGTTTATCTCCAACTTTTTGGCAAGTGTGTTGAGTTTACTGATGTTAGGGTCGCTTTTTCGTTCCTTCAAATGGTCGTTTGATAGCGTATTGCTCAAAGCCATGTTGCGTTATGCTTGGCCTATCCTTGTGATTGGCCTCGCCGGAATGGTGAATGAAATGTTAGATAAAATTTTGCTGAAATACCTTTTAAAACCCGAAGAACAACCCATGGCGCAACTGGGAATTTACGGCGCCAACTACAAATTGGGTGTGCTGATGACATTGTTCATTCAAATGTTCAGATTTGCTGCCGAGCCATTCTTTTTTGCCGAAGCCGAGAAAAAAGATGCGCCACATCTGTTTGCGCGGGTTATGAATTATTTTGTCATCGTGGGGTTGCTCATCTTTCTAACCGTGATGCTTTACATGGATATTTTCAAAATATTCATTGGCGAAAGGTACCGCGAAGGCCTTTATATCGTACCTATAGTGCTGATGGCCAATCTCGTAAATGGAGTTTATTACAATCTCGCTATTTGGTACAAACTCACCGACCGTACCCTCAGCGGAGCTTATATTGCCTTGGGAGGTGCAGCGATAACTATTGTGCTCAACATTTTGCTCATTCCTTCTTTTGGTTATCATGGCGCCGCCTGGACACGTTTGCTTACCTACATTTTGATGATGTTGGTATCATTTTATTGGGGACAAAAAGTGTATAAAATACCCTATAACGTTGGCCGTTTGTTGGTGTATGCCGCGGTGGCTTTGCTGATGTTTTTCGTCAGCAAATATTTCATTGTCTTTTCACCCGTCGTGAACATCGCACTCAACACCTTACTCATTGGTCTTTTTGCTTTTGTCGGCTTTAGATATGAAATGAAACACACACCTCAGCCTACTGCCGATGAATAACAACGTAAATGTTGAACACGCGTTGGCATACATTTTTGTTAAAGTCTTCAAATTTTGACCCTTCGTTTGGCTCAAGACCCATGCAAACTTCCTTGCTTGAACTTAATTCTCTATTTTTGCCCTGATTTTTTTGAAACTCAAATCCATGCAAATTAACATCGTTAACCACTCCAACAATCCTTTACCGGCTTATGAATCACTTCATGCTGCAGGGATGGACTTACGAGCCAACCTCGATAACTCAATCATCCTGAATCCTTTACAACGCACTTTGATTCCCACCGGCCTTCATATCGAGTTACCTATTGGCTTCGAAGCACAAATCAGGCCTCGAAGTGGCTTAGCCGTTAAGCATGGCCTCACCTTGCT
>JADYZK010000203.1 GCA_020853175.1 Bacteroidales bacterium | reverse complement strand
TATTTTTTTTAAAGGTTAATGCACAAAGATACTGTTTTCAAAACCGGTGGTTTTAAAAAAAGTCCATTTCAAAAGCATAAAGAAAACTTTATTTCTCAATGCTTATACGCAAGAAATATGAATAAAACTTTTAAGTGTTTACTTTTAAGCTATTTACAACCTACATTGATGCGCCCATAGTGAAATCTTGGGCGTGGATGCTCATCACGGGAATGGGTGAATGGTTCACCATTTGTTGGGCATAAGGTCCCAGCCAAAGGTTGGACGTAGTAATTTCTTGCTCATCCATGATACTGATCAGATTGGCATTTACGCCCACGGCATACTCAATGGTGGCATCGGTGAGGTTGCTGGCCTCCATTTCGTGAAGCAAAAACTTGACTTTGTTTTCTTGAAGGTAAATTACAACCTGCTTCACATATTCTTTTACCATTTCTTTAATGTCCTCAGCCGGGGCTGAAAACAAAGCCAAAACATGAATTGTAGCATCAAAATATTTGGCCAACAAGGCTGTCATGGGAACCTTTTGACGGCTTTCGAGGGTGCTGTCAATGGGCATGACGATGGTTTCGACAGTTCGGCTGATGTCCACTCCTCCGCGGATGGTGATGATGGGCCGAATGGTAGCACTAACAATACGGTTGGCATTGCTGCCCATCCAAAATTCTTCAAAGCCTGACGCGCCGTGGGTTCCAACAACAATTAGAAAGGCATCCACTTCGTCGGCAGCGCGAATAATTTCCTCGTAAACTTTGCCTTTTCTAATTTGGTAAGTAATTTTTCCGGAGGTAAGTCTTGGCTGGAACTTCACCAACAGCTCCTCAAAAAGTTTGATTACTTCACTTGTAATATTTTCAGGATCAACATTATAAATTTCTTTACCATTGGTTGGTCGGTTGACCCATACCATACTTAAATCGGCAGCCGACTTGTTGGCAATAGAAATGGCGTGTTCTAAAGCATTGATAGAACAGTCAGAAAAATCAATTCCGGTTAAAATCACTTTTTTCATGGCTCTATGGGATTTATGGGTACACTGAACAATTGCGGAGGTTCAATATTTTCCTTGATGATGAAGGCTTTTGAGTAGCGCAAGCTGATGTTGGGTAATTGACTTTCGGCTTCTAATCTTGTTCTGAAATTTCCAACACGAACGCGGTAGTAGGGCTGACCGAAGCTCAAATAAGTGGGGATGTTTGGATGAATTGCCGCGAAATCAGCAATTACTTGCTGCGCGCGACCCACTGCTTCGTTTCCCGATTCCATAAAAATTTGAACACGATATCCTTCAATTTTGTTGTAAGCCTTGTTATTTTTGCTGATGGCCAACAAACTGTCGAGGCCTGCCGGTTGAATGACGCGGATACTACCTTTTTCTTGACAATAAACATCCGTCGCGAGCAGCAAAAAAACAATCCACATCGTGGTTTTGATCGCTTGAACGAGATTTATTTTATGTTGATGGTTGCGAGCCATAAGCGTTTTTATGAAGATTAATCAGACGACTGAGATTGCAAACTTAGCACAGGTATAAACGAATTATTGATCAATTGTTGTGCATAAGGCCCTAAAAACATTCCACCCGATGTTCCACCTTGCTCGGTCATACTCACCACCATGTCGGCGCTGGAGCTTTCGGCATAATTGAGCAAGCAGCTCACTATGTTTTCGGCCTCCAACTCTTCCACCACAAAGGCGATATTCTGTTGTTGCAACAGCTTCACTGCCTCGTCGGTATAGCTTTTTATTCTGTTTCTGATGACCGAAATCGGGCTGTTATACAACACTGCCAAATGGATGGTAGCATCAAAAACAGAAGCCAGCTGAGCGGCAAAAGGCAGCTTTTGTTTGGTTTCGGGGGTGCTGTCAATGGGCAGCAAAATGTTTTTAATGGAATCGCTGATTTCAAAATCGCCACGCAAGGTAATCACCGGACAGGGTGAATAGGTAACAATGCGGTAGGCATTACTTCCAATCCAATACTGCTCAAAACCACTCACACCATGGGTTCCGGCAAAAACAATATCAGCTTCAATCATGCGAGCCACAAAAGCTACTTCGCTATAAACTTTACCTTTACGAAGAATAACATTGATTTTACCCTGTTTCAATTGTGGCTCATACAGCGGCAAAATTTCTTCAAAAAGCTTTTTGGTTTCAATGCGTAAATCTTGATCAATATTGAGTACTGAATCGGGTGTATTGCTGCTGTCAACCCATACCAAACTCAAATCAGCCCCTGTTTTATTGGCCATCATCAGGGCATACTCCAAGGTTCTTAGAGCGTTTTTTGAAAAATCGAAGGCCACAAGTAAATGTTTCATTTCAGTTCTGTTTTAACGTTCAGCCTTTGCAAACGCAACCTCAACAATCATATATTGAAGCTGTTCCACAAACCGGAACAGGCCTGCTATTAGGTTGCTAATTTACAGTTTTTTCAAAGAAAAGCAAAGACTTTAGCAGATGAACACATCAAAGCACTACATTTGTTTTGCGATGAAAACGGATGCCATGAATGAAAACCTTGATCCACAAGGCGATAGCCTGAGTAAGGCAGAAAAAGAACTCGAAAACGCTTTACGACCCGATGCTTTCAGCAGTTTTGCCGGCCAAGATCACGTGGTGGAAAACTTACGTATTTTTGTAAAAGCAGCCGTTCAACGCAGCGAGGCTTTGGATCATGTGCTGCTACACGGCCCTCCTGGTTTGGGCAAAACCACCCTTTCGCACATCATTGCCAACGAGCTGGGTGTCAACCTAAAACTCACTTCGGGACCTGTTTTGGACAAGCCCGGCGATTTGGCCGGATTGCTTACCAATTTGGAGCCCAATGATGTTTTGTTTATTGATGAAATTCATCGGCTGAGCCCTGTTGTTGAAGAGTATCTGTATTCGGCCATGGAAGATTACAAAATTGACATCATGATCGAAACAGGCCCCAACGCCCGTTCGGTGCAAATAGCGCTCAATCATTTTACGCTAATCGGTGCCACAACACGTTCGGGTTTACTTACCTCACCGCTGCGTTCACGTTTTGGAATCACTTCAAGGTTAGAGTATTACGATGCTAAAATTCTTTCGGGTATTGTAAAACGATCAGCGGCTATTCTGCGGGTGCCCATTCAAGATGAAGCCGCTTTTGAAATCGCCCGCCGAAGCCGTGGAACACCGCGTATAGCCAACCTTTTGTTGCGACGGGTGCGCGATTTTGCTCAAATCAAAGGCAACGGAACCATTGACATGGAAATTGCCCGCTACGCTTTAGCAGCGCTTCATGTGGATCAACATGGGCTTGATGAGATGGACAACCGCATCCTGAACACGATCATTGATAAATTCAAAGGTGGACCCGTTGGCATCACTACCATTGCTACCGCCGTAGGCGAAGAAAGTGGAACCATCGAAGAGGTGTATGAACCTTTTTTGATTCAAGAAGGTTATTTGATGCGCACGCCACGCGGACGCGAAGCCACAGAGCTGGCTTATAAGCATCTGGGAAAAATTAAGCATCCCAGTCAAGGGAAATTATTCGACAGTTAATTCCTTTCAAGAACAAAAAAGTAGCCTTTTTCCACATTCACAACTTACATCCGAAACAGCAAACCTACGCTAATCGCATCATTGTAAGCTCCAAATTTATTGCCATAGCGGCGAACATTCAGCGGGACACTGTTTTTACGTATTGACGAAACAGAATTTACCGACCGGATTGAAGCTACCCAACGATCGTTCAAATAATACTGAACTCCAATCACAGTGTTCACATTTATTTTCTGCCATACCTCTCCTTGATCGTTGATTTGGCTGTTGATTTTTTCAGCATATCCGGCCAAAAAATCGAAACTCAAACCGGCTTCAAACACCAAAGGCTTCGTATGGTATTGCAGCACCAATGGCAACTCCACATAATTGAGTCGCAAAAGATAGCTGTAAGCGTCTGGTTCGTCAGGATTTAGCTTCTGCGAGGAGCCTTTTTGAATGAAGGCCAAATCCATTTGAACACTCCATGATGGCAACCATTGGTATTGGGCAAAAAATCCGGCATTGATGCCTACTTTGTTAAATCCCGACAAACCATCACCTGCAATTTGCGACACCACAACAGCTGTTTTAACACCTCCATTGAAAGTTTGTGCGCTTAGCGTAGTGGTAGCAACCATGAGTGCCAGCACAAGAAGTAAAAAAGTAGTTTTTGTTTTTTGGAAAGGAAATAAAGTGTTCATCATAAGGCTTAGAATTGTTTTTTGTGGTAGTCAAAAGTTTGTTGTTCACGCCATTCGCGAATGCGAACGGCCACAACCAAAAATATTTCCAATTGGGCTTGTTTGAGCCATTCAACTGAAGCTTCGTGCTGAATTACAGCGCTGGCGAGATGAAAATAGGCATCAAACCCATGTTGCAACAGCCATGATGCAGCTTTGGTTTGGCCATCAATGGTTCCATCTATGGCAGCGAAATGAAAAAATTGGTGTTTCATCAGCCAAGCCAAGGCCTCTTCACTGCCTTTGATGGCGCTGCTTAAAGCTGCCAATTCGGGATAGCCGTTGTGCAATAGCCACTGCTGAAATTGATCTTTATCGCCAAAAGTTTCGGCAAAAGCCATCCATATTTCTACTGCGTATTGCTTCATTTTTCATTATTTATTAAGCGAAAACCTCAGCTTCGATGCCCAACCTTCGCACCTTAGCTGCAATGGATTCAAGTTCGGTTTCGCTTACTTTAACCAATCCCGATGCCGGCGTATCGCGTTCAATGGCATACACCATTACTTTTTTGGGCTTCACTTGAAGCAAGATGTTGAGCCAAGCATTCACTTCTTCTTGGGTTGTATTGTCAATGGCGACACCTTTATGTTGGCCTCTGAGGAAAAGACTTTGAATCACAAAATTTCCATTAAAGCGCTTGAGTTGCTCAACATACACCTCTAACTTAAAAGCTTTTAGCGGCATGTTAATGGCGCTAATGGTAGCAGCTGTTCCTCCATCGAGTTTCAGCAAACTATTGTCCACGCGCAGCAAAGCCTCAAACACCTCCTCTTTGTGCAACATGCTGCCGTTTGTGAGAACGCTCACATTCGCTTTTGGAGCAAATTTTTCGCGCAAAGCGAGGGTGCTGTCAACAATTTGTGCAAATTGAGGATGGATACACGGCTCGCCATTTCCGGCAAAGGTGAGGCTGTCTGGCTCATGTTCAGTGCCTTGCAAGGCGATAAGTTTGCTTTCGAGGGCCAATTCAAAATCGGCCAAGGAGGGCAATTGCCGCGATTGAATGCTTTTGTTGGTGGTCCATCCACACTCGCAATAAATACAATTGAAGCTGCACATTTTCCGGTGTGTCGGCAAAAGGTTGATACCGAGCGACACACCGAGGCGGCGGCTTTTCACCGGTCCAAAAATCATTTCATCAAACAAAAAAACTGACATTTTTTCTCTTTTTGGCAAAAATACAGAAACGAGGCGAATAAGTCTTGTCTCTTAGGGCAGCAGTCTTGAAAAGGATTTCAAACAGCCGACGCATAGCATCTTCCGATTTAGAAACGCAATTGTTCTTTTAGTTTCAATTGATTTTCAATCTTGGTCATCAACTCATTTTTGTTGATGGGTTTGGCAATATAATCATCGAAACCGGCTTCAAGAAAACGCTCTCTGTCGCCGGCCATGGCATAAGCCGTTTGGGCTATGAAAGGAACGTGTCTATATTCAAGAAAATGGTTACGGATGTGTTGCATTAATTTTATTCCATCCCATGGAGCAGGCAAATTGATGTCGAAAAGCATCACTTCAAAAATTTGTTTGTTTTTATACCGCTCACCCACTATTTGCAGTGTTTCGTTTCCATCAACAGCAAGGGTAACTGTTCCAACTTTTTCCAACATTTTCCCCAAAACCATACGATTCATGCGGTCGTCCTCAACCACAAAAACATCAAGTGCATCATATTCAGGCGCATTGGCCATGGGTTTGTTTCTTATTTTGCGACTTTCATCCTCATGAGAAGGCCCAACCGGTAAAAAAATGGATACAGTGGTGCCTACGTTTCTTTTTGAAGCAATTTCGATACGGGCGTGCATTAAATCAAGCAATTTTTTTGCCAACGGCAACCCCAAGCCGGCACCTTGATATTGACGTCCATAACCCGAGCTTTCCTGCCGAAAGGCTTCAAAAAGATAGTGCATATAGGCGTCGTCCATGCCAACGCCGGTGTCTTTTACCTTTGCTACCACGGCATTTTCATTGGGGTCATAAAGTGCTGAAACAGTCACGAAACCAACATCGGTATATTTCACGGCATTGTCAATTACAATATGAAACACCCGCATCAGCTTGGCTTGATCTGCCAT
>JADYZK010000202.1 GCA_020853175.1 Bacteroidales bacterium | reverse complement strand
CGAAGGTCGCGACCCCGACAAGTTGCAACATGCCGTTGCCGATATGCTGGCAGCCAATGGATTTTACGAAATGATGAACAACTCGCTCACCCGATCGGACTACACCGGCAAACACCCTGCCTTTGATGCCATCCATAATGTGGTCATGCTCAATCCTTTGAGCAAAGACCTCGATGTTTTGCGGCAATCATTGCTGTTTGGCGGCCTCGAAACCATTGCCTACAACCAAAATCGCAAAAGCTCCGATCTGAAACTTTTTGAGTTTGGAAAAATATACCGCTTCGATCCTGCCCAAAAAAGTACCGAGCAACAGGTTTTAGCACCCTACCATGAGCAGTTGCAGCTCGATCTTTTTATAACCGGTGAAAAAGAACAAGAAAATTGGGACAGTCAAAAAGGCAGTGTTGACTTTTTCGACCTCAAAAAAATGGTTGAAGGTGTGATTAATAAACTTCGCATCCCTGCTGAATTCATCAGCAATGAACAGTTTACTAACTCTATTTTTGAAACCGGCCTTAGCTATCACCTCCATAACAATCTGCTGGTGCAAATCGGTCTTTTAAGCAGTGCCACCACAAAGCCTTTCGATATCAAGAAAACGGTGTTTTACGCCAGTTTTAATTGGGAGCTTTTGTTGGCTGCCATCCCCGAAAAGGCAACCAGTTTTCAGGCATTGTCAAAATATCCTTCGGTTCGCCGCGATCTGGCCTTGGTGGTTGATCAACAAATTCGTTTCGAGACCCTCCGCGCCATCGCTTTCAAAACCGAACCCAAGTTGCTTCATGATGTGAAAATTTTTGACGTTTATGAAGGCGACAAAATTCCGGCAGGTAAAAAATCTTATGCCCTCAGCTTTATGTTGCTCGATAAAGACATGACGCTGACCGACAAGGTGATTGACAAAACAATGCAAAAACTGCAAACCGCCTTTGAGCAACAAACGGGTGCAAGTTTGCGTTAGCACCATGAAAATTGTATCTTTATAGCTGATTTTCAATAGACTTTAACAAGAATGGACACCCAAGCAATCAAACTGCGGTTCGGCATCATCGGACACGACCCTTTCCTCGAAAGAGCGATACAGGTGGCCGTTCAAGTGGCTCCCACCGACCTCACCGTGCTCATCACCGGCGAAAGCGGAACAGGAAAAGAAGTTTTCCCTAAAATCATTCACCAGTCGGGGGCGCGCAAGCATGGCGCCTATATTGCAGTAAACTGCGGTGCCATCCCCGAAGGGACAATAGATTCAGAGCTTTTTGGTCACGAAAAAGGTTCTTTCACCGGTGCCCACGAAGCCCGCAAAGGTTATTTTGAGGTGGTGGATGGAGGCACCATTTTTTTGGATGAGGTGGCCGAGCTTCCACTTTCCACGCAGGTGCGCCTTTTGAGGGTGCTCGAATCCGGCGAATTTTTCAAGGTGGGTTCTTCCAAAGTCATCAAAACCGATGTGCGTGTGGTGGCCGCTACCAATGTCAACATCCCCGAAGCTATTGAAAAAGGCAAGTTTCGGCAAGACCTTTATTATCGTCTGAACACCGTTCCGATTATGATCCCGCCCTTGCGCGACAGGAAAGAAGACATCCTGCTGCTGTTTAAAAAATTCGCCTCTGATTTTGCCGAAAAATACCGGATGCCGCCCTTAGTGCTTGGCGATGATGCCATTAAGATGTTAGAGAATTACCGCTGGCCGGGAAACATTCGTCAATTAAAAAATGTTACCGAGCAAATCAGCATCATTGAAAAATCGAAAAACATCAGCGTTGAAACCTTGCGCAGCTACCTCCCACGCGACAACTCTAACGCACTGCCTGTTCTGTTCAGTCAAGAGCGCGAGGACGAAAGGATTTCGGAACGCGACCTCCTCTACAAAGTGCTTTTTGACATGCGTCGCGACCTTCAAGAACTTAAAAAAACTGTTGCGGTGCTGATGGAAAATGACGAAGCCGAGCCAAGCACAACCCCCAAAACGCATTCCCTTATCAAGCCTTTTCATCCGGTGCTCAACGATGACGACGATACCGATTTCAGTGATATTGACCTCTCTTTAGAAGAAGACGAGCACGGCATTTATCCTTCTGAAGTGATTACCGAAAGCCTTTCGTTGCAAGACAAAGAAAAGGATATGATTCGCATAGCCCTCGAAAAACACAGCGGGAAACGCAAAAGCGCGGCACAGGAGTTGGGCATCAGCGAAAGAACACTGTACAGGAAGATAAAAGAATACGATATTAACCTTTAAGACAGCCGCCTCAGCATGAAAGTAATGGAAAAAATAATGAGAATGACTGGGGTTGCCCTCATGCTTTGGGTGCTGATGATGCAGCAGGGCTGCGGCGTTTACTCTTTCACCGGCGCAAGCATTCCGCCAGAGGCCAAAACTTTTTCGGTTCAACAATTTCCCAACAATGCCCTTTTGGTTGAGCCTTTGCTGAGCGACCAGTTTTCAAACGCCCTTCGTGATAAATTCATGAGTCAAACGAGCTTGAAAATGACCACAGTGAATGGCGATCTGGCTTTTGAAGGCGAAATTACAGACTACTCCACCTTGCCGGTGGCCATTCAAAGCGACCAAACCGCTGCCTTGAACCGCCTCACCATTACCGTAAACGTTCGATTTACCAATAAATTTGAAGAGGCCAAGAGCTTCGAGAGCAAATTTACGCATTATGTGGATTATCCCAGCGATCAGGATCTCAACAGCATCAAAGACGGCTTGATCACCGAGATCACCGATGTGCTGGTGGACAATATTTTCAACAAAGCAGTGGTAAACTGGTAAAACAATCAACCCATGAACAAAACGTCTTTCATCAAGCACATTAAAGACCCTGAGCTGTTGGGCAAAGAAAGCCTTCCCGAGCTGATGGATATCGTTTCACAATTTCCCTATTTCAGCACTGCCTCCACTCTATTGGCCATGAATTTTTATAAAGAAAATCATATCCTCTATGATGCGCAACTCAAGATGGCCGCTGCTTTAATGCACGATCGTAACTTACTCAGGCTTCACATTTCCAGAACTGCCAAACTTAAAGAGCAGATTGCTTTGCCCGATGAATACCGAAAAGCAGCCCCATCTGCTGCCAAGCCTGTGGAGGAAACGCAACCTCAACCTGCCGAAACCATTCCTGCAGCAGAACCCATCATCGAGCCCATCAGCAAAAAGCCGGATGTTGCACCAGTTGTCGAGGTTCGAGAAGTTGATCAGGAGAATAAAAGCATTGAAGAAGAAAAAGTTGAAGAAGTTCCCGTTTTCGAAACTCCGAAAATACTTCGCAATACACCGCCGCCTCCTGCCCAGGCGCAAAAAACAATCATCGAAGAAGAAGAGTTAGAAATGCTTGATGAGGATGAAGTGCTGCGACGCAAATCGCTCGAAGAGCTGAAACAGCTTGTAGCCCTTCGTTTGAAAAAAATTGAAGAGGAAAAACATTCTGCGCCAGTCGAACCAACCATAGAAGATAAAGAAAATCTGATAGATGTTTTTTTGCGCAAAAGCCCATCCATCAGTAGGCCAACGCAACAGGAATTTTACAATCCTGAAAATGCCGCCCAGCAAAGTGTTGTTGACCAAGAAAACATTGTAAGCGAAACATTAGCCATCATTTTCATTCAACAAGGACATTATGATAAGGCTATCAACATATTCGAGAAATTAAGTTTGAAATATCCGGAAAAAAGTAGTTACTTTGCAGCCCTTATTGAAGAAACCAGATTGAAGAAACATAATTAAAATCTAAGAAAATGTACGTTGTTATTTCTATCTTAATCCTGATAATCAGCGTCTTAATGGCATTGGTAGTATTAGTTCAAAACTCAAAAGGAGGTGGTTTAGCCTCTAATTTTTCAGCCTCAAACCAGTTTATGGGTGTGCGCCAAACGGCTGATTTCTTAGAAAAAGCCACTTGGACAATGGCTGTTGCACTTTTGGTTTTAAGCCTTGCGGCTTCAACCGCCATTCCAAAATTCAACGCTGATGCAAGCCAAGTTGACACTGAATTGCGCGAGCAAATCCAAAAAACAGCTCCTGTTGATTTTCAGGCACCACCTACAACTCCAACGGACGAAGAATAAAAGTATTGCTGCCCTTCACGGACAGAAAAAATGTCAGAATGTCACCTCATTCTGACATTTTTTTTATTTCTACCCTTTGGCACAAAATATGTCCAAGTGCAAACACTCCAAGTAAATTATCTAACATTAAAAAAGAAATACAAATGGGAAATTTAAACATTCATCCTTTGGCCGACCGCGTGGTCATTGAGCCCGCACAAGCAGAGCAAAAAACTGCCAGTGGCATTATCATTCCTGATACAGCAAAAGAAAAACCACAAAAAGGAACCGTAGTGGCAGTAGGCCCCGGAACGACTGACAATCCAGTGACGCTTAAAGAAGGCAATGTTGTTTTGTACGGAAAATATGCCGGAACAGAATTTGTTCTCGAAGGAGTTACCTACCTCATCATGCGCGAATCGGATATCATCGCAATGATCTAACCTTAGTTTAACGCAAATCAAATCTTAAAATCTTAAATATCATGGCAAAAGACATCTTATTCAATCTCGAAGCCCGCGAAAATCTTAAAAAAGGCGTTGACGCACTTTCAAATGCCGTTAAAATAACCCTCGGCCCAAAAGGTCGCAACGTGATCATTGAAAAATCTTACGGCGCACCTCAAATCACCAAAGATGGTGTTACTGTTGCAAAAGAAATCGAACTGAAAGACCCTGTTCAAAACATGGGCGCACAGATGGTGAAAGAAGTAGCCAGCAAAACCAATGACATTGCCGGTGATGGAACAACAACAGCTACCGTTCTTGCACAATCTATCATCACCACCGGGTTGAAAAACGTTACCGCCGGAGCCAACCCCATGGACCTGAAAAGAGGCATTGACAAAGCTGTGATCGAAGTGGTGAAAGCCCTTCATGCCCAAACCCAACAGGTAGGCGACAGCAACGAAAAAATCAAACAAGTAGCTGCCATTTCGGCCAATAACGACCATACCATTGGCGCGCTTATTGCCGAGGCAATGACGAAGGTGAAAAAAGAAGGCGTTATCACTGTTGAAGAAGCCAAAGGAATCGAAACCTATGTTGAAGTTGTTGAAGGCATGCAGTTCGACCGCGGTTACATCTCTCCTTACTTTGTTACCAACACCGAAAAAATGGAAGCAGTGTATGAAAATCCTTTCATCCTGATCTATGATAAAAAAGTTTCGGTGATGAAAGACCTCCTTCCATTGCTCGAAAAAGCACTTCAAACAGGCCGTCCACTCATTATTATTGCCGAAGATGTTGAAGGTGAAGCACTTGCAACCTTAGTAGTGAACCGTTTGCGTGGCTCGTTAAAAGTAGCTGCCGTGAAAGCTCCTGGCTTTGGCGACAGAAGAAAAGAAATGCTCGAAGACATTGCTATCCTCACCGGTGGTGTTGTTATCAGCGAAGAAAAAGGCTATCGTCTCGAAGATGCTACTTTGGATATGTTAGGCGCTGCCGATAAAGTTTCCATTGACAAAGAAAACACCACCATCGTAAGCGGAAACGGCGAAAAAGCTGCTATTGATGCCCGTGTAGCCCAAATCAAGAAACAAATTGAACTCACCACATCAGATTACGACAAAGAAAAACTGCAAGAAAGATTGGCTAAATTGGCCGGTGGTGTTGCAGTAATTTATGTTGGTGCTGCCAGCGAAATGGAAATGAAAGAGAAAAAAGACCGCTTCGACGATGCTTTGGCCGCCACCCGCGCTGCCATTGAAGAAGGAATCATTCCCGGAGGCGGTGTAGGCTTTATTCGTGCTATTGACTCCATTGCCAACCTCAAAGGCGAAAACGACGACGAAACAACCGGTATTGCCATTGTAAAACGCGCCTTGGAAGAGCCATTGCGTCAGATCGTTGAAAATGCAGGCCTCGAAGGATCGGTGATTGTCAACCGCGTGAAAGAAGGCAAAGGCGACTTTGGTTTCAATGCCCGCACCGAAGTTTACGAAAACCTTTACGAAGCCGGCGTGATTGACCCTACAAAGGTGGCCCGCGTAGCTTTGGAAAACGCAGCCTCTATCGCAGGAATGTTGCTCACCACAGAATGTGTTATCGTTGAATATAAAGATCCAAATGCACCAGCACCACAAATGCCTATGGGCGGTGGAATGGGTGGAATGATGTAAAATGTTGCAAAACAACATCAATAATTTAAAAAAGCACAGCCTCACCGCTGTGCTTTTTTTTTGCTTTTAAGTCCTGTCAAGGTTCATGCACTGCACATCACCAAATTGAATTTAAAACCCATCGAAATATCCAATTGGCGTTGTCTATCTTTGTAGGCACAAATCATTTGATTGTTAAACTTTTATTGTCTTACTTTGTTGTATAAATCTAAATACATTCCTGCCGTGTCAACAATTAGGGATTTATGAGAAGAAAAAGAGATATCATTATCAGTGGTTTTTCCAAGCTGCTCAAGGAAGACAAGCTCAAGCTCGTGGCCGAATATTTCGAGAACCCGGGCGAGGTGGTTAGTCTGCTGAAAAGCTTCTGGCACTCCGATGAGAGCCAACAAAAGCTTTTTGACGAGTTCAGCGAAAACACCATCACCAACTTTTACATTCCCTACGGAATTGCACCCAACGTGAAGATCAACGGACGCACCTATCTTGTTCCGATGGTGATTGAGGAAAGCTCAGTTGTTGCAGCAGCTTCGGCAGCAGCTAAATTTTGGAGCGATCGCGGCGGCTTTCATTCCGTCATTCTTGGAACAAAAAAAGTAGGTCAGGTTCATTTTAGTTGGTCGGGCGACAAACACGTGCTTTATACTATGTTTCCGGCCCTCAAAAGAAGCCTCATTGAGGCCGTGAAACCCATTACCGCTAATATGGAAAAGCGCGGCGGAGGCATTGTGGGCATCGAGCTGATTGACTTCACCCATGAAATTGCGGACTATTACCAGCTGATGGTCACCTTTGAAACCAAAGATTCGATGGGAGCTAATTTCATCAATTCGGTGCTTGAAGAATTCGGTCAGGCCCTTAAAGTCTTCTTTTTTGAGCAAATACACCTCAGCGATGAGCACCGCAACTGCGAAATTATCATGGCCATTTTAAGCAATTTTACACCCGAGTGTGTGGTCAAAACATGGGTAGAATGTCCATTAAGTCAACTCGATAACGTGGATGAAAAGTTAGATGGAGAGGCTTTTGCACGAAAGTTTGAAAAGGCTGTGAAGATTGCCCAAATTGATATTTTTAGGGCCACCACCCACAACAAAGGAATTTACAACGGCATTGATTCGGTCGCTATTGCCACCGGAAACGATTTTCGCGCCATTGAAGCCGCCGGTCATGCCTATGCCGCAAGAAGCGGAAAATACCAAAGCCTTTCACGGGTTGAGATTAAAGACAATATGTTCCGTTTTATCCTTGAAGTGCCCATGGCCATTGGCACTGTGGGTGGATTGACAAGTCTTCACCCTTTGGCCAAACAATCACTCGAAATGTTAGGAAATCCTTCCGCCACCGAGTTGATGATGATTTCATCGGTGATGGGGATCGCCAACAATTTTTCGGCAGTAAAATCGCTCACTACCAAAGGCATTCAGGCCGGCCACATGAAAATGCACCTTTTCAATATCTTGAATCACTTTAAAGCCAACGACAAAGAAAAGAATGCCGCTGTTGAGCATTTCAAAGACCAAAAAGTGTCCTTTGCAAGCGTTGGGCAATACATTGCTACACTCAGAAAATGATGCTTCAGCACACCTATACCTCCAATGCCAAATTGCTGCTCACAGGCGAATATTTGGTGCTTCGCGGGGCCAAAGCCCTCGCTCTTCCCTTGTTAAAAACGCAAACTTTAGAGCTATACACCGATGAAGGTTCGGGACATCCGTTCATCGCTTGGCAGGCCAACGCACCATCGGGACGCATCTGGTTTAAAACACTTTTTGAGCTGCCCACCCTCGACATCATTAGCTCTACCTTTCCGGCAGGCAGCTCCAAACTACAAATTATTTTGCTTACGCTGCAACAGCTTCGTCCGGATATTTTTGGCGTAAACCAAAGCTTTAGGGTGAGGACACAGCTCGATTTTGAACCCGAATGGGGACTTGGAACCAGCTCAACGCTGATTGCCAATCTTGCCAAGTGGGCGCAAGTGGATCCTTTTACCTTGTTGCAATATTCCATTGGCGGATCGGGATATGACATAGCTTGCGCCAACGCGAAGTCACCCATCTTTTTTCAGCGCGGCCATGTGAAACCCACCATTGAAGCCGCGGCTTTTAGGCCAAACTTTGTAGAGCAGCTGTATTTTATTTATTTAGGTCAGAAAAAAGACAGTGCACAAGGCATCCGCGATTTTAACCACCGCACCGAAGACCTTTCACTCGAAGAGGAAGTAAAAGTTGTTTCTAACATCGCGGATGAAGCTGCTAAAACACAAGATTACAACCACTTTGTTGAGCTGATGGAGCAGCACGAAACGCTTCTCTCAGCGTTGTTGCAACTCCCAACCGTTAAAACACATTTCCCTGATTTTAGCGGCTCGCTTAAAAGTTTGGGTGCATGGGGTGGCGATTTCATGCTGGCCATGACCACCGAAAAACCTGAATACGTTCATCAATACTTTAAAGAAAAAGGTTCGGGTATTGTTTTCAATTATAACGATCTGGTACGCCAATAAAACCATAAAATGTTGCAAGAAACCTATCAAAAAGAAGCCCTGCATTTGGACGGAAAAACCATTTTGGCCGGACAAACCCAATGGCAAAGTCCTTCAAATATTGCCATTGTGAAATACTGGGGAAAGCATGGCCAACAGCTGCCCAATAATCCGTCAGTAAGCCTTACCCTTTCGGAAGCGCATACGCAAACCACCCTTCGTTGGGAACCAAAAAGTGAGCAGGGCATTTCGATTTCTTTTTTGTTTGAGGGCCAACCCAATGCTGCGTTTGCAAAAAAAATTGAAGCATTTATTGCGCAACAGCTTGATTTGTTTCCGTTTATCTCGCAATTGCATTTGTCCATCGAAAGCCACAACAGTTTCCCTCATTCATCAGGAATCGCCTCTTCAGCCTCCTCTATGAGTGCATTGGTGCTGGCTTTGCTTGATATGGAGCAACAATTGGGACAGCACTACACGCCCCAAGCTTTCCTTCAAAAGGCTTCTT
>JADYZK010000201.1 GCA_020853175.1 Bacteroidales bacterium | reverse complement strand
CCTGTTCCGGCATCAATGAGGTTGAAGTCAAAATCCTCATCCATAAAGGCATAGCCCACGGAATAGTTTCCAAGAATACGACGGATACCCGACCGGATACCCGGTTCGTCATCCACAATCAATACATGCAATGTTGCCATTTCGAGCGTTTTGTTGAAACGATTTAGAGTTTAAGAAGTTTGTTTATTTCACGATGCAGTTGGTCGCTACGGATTCCTTTTTCGAGATACAGATCGGCTTTAATCCATCCTTTTCCGCTCTCGCCATGCAGGTCGAAGCTGTATCCGGTTTCGGCAGTTGCCGCAGAGGCCATAATGATAGGCAGATCGGGATAACGGCGTTTTGCTTTGTAGCAAAGGATAAAGCCGCTGTCTTCGTTTTCCATCATCAAGTCAAAAATAGCCAAATCAGGCTTAGTGGTTTCTAACACTTTTTCAGCCTCGGCTTGGCTTTCGGCTGTTTTTACCCGATAACCTAAGTTTTTGACCATGGCCTCCATTTGAAACAAATAGTCGGCATCGTCATCTGCAATAAGAATCAGTTTTTTTTCGTTGCTCATTTTATTTTGAGTTTTTAATGATTTTATGAATCGTTGGGGTTTCTTGGTAAAGTGATGATAAAACTTGTTCCGAGCGGGCCTTTTTCCGGCTCGCTATTGGAAACGATATTAATTTTTCCTTTGTGCATTTTTACTATTCCGTAGCAGAGCGGAAGGCCCAGTCCGGTGCCCTTTCCCACCTCTTTGGTGGTAAAGAAAGGTGTAAAAAGCTTGTCCATGTTCTCAGGCGTAATGCCCGATCCGCTGTCGCTGATGGTGATCTCTACTTCGTTGGGTTTGCCTTTGAGTTTCAACACCAGTTGGCCCACGCCTTGCATGGCTTCGATGGCATTTTTTTCGAGATTGGTGAACACCTGCATCATTTGATCGGGGTCAATAAACACGTAGGGGTCGTCGAGATCAACCTCCATGCTGATGGTAACTTGCTCTGGAATCACCACCGATTGGAGACTTCGGCTAGCAAACTGTTCAAGATCAGTTTCGGTAAGGCGCACTTGGTTTTTGCGGGCAAAGTTGAGCAGTCCACCCACAATTTTCCTGCATCTGTCGGCCTGTTCTACGATCAGTTGCAGATCATCACGCATGGTAGGATCGGTGGTTTCATCGAGGATAAGGTTGCTATACATGGTAATTACGCCCAAAGGATTGTTGAGTTCGTGCGCAATGCCGGCAGAAAGTTGCCCCATGTGGGCTAATTTTTCAGATTGTTTAAGTGCCTCGCGTGCGTTATTGAGCTCGAGATTGGAAAGGTTAACTTTTTCAACACTTTGATGAAGCTTTTCGATGGCGTAAGGCAGGCACATTTCACTTTCGGCCAAGCCTTGAACAATAGCAATGGCATGTTCTACGCAGGTATCGTAGCCGCAAGCACCGCAGTCGAGGTAGTCGGCAGGATCGTTTTTTCCCATCTTGAACAGCACTTCAGCCACCCGTTCAGAGGAAGGTTTATCAAGACGGCGATCCATTTGACTGAAGTCGTTCGACACGTCAATATCTTTAGCTTCAGCCATTTGCTTTTCCCATTCGGCCTTATCGCTGCGTTTCATTTTTTGATCTACAAAATTAGAAACGCAAGCACGACGTTGGTATTTATTTCCATTTTTCGACATTCCGGGCCCCATGATACAGCCTTCGCAACACAGCAGCTCGAGGTGTTTAACGTTGAGTGTTCCTTTGCCAAACTCGTTGATGGCATCCATGAAGTTGCGGCGGCCTTCGGCAACAATAATATCGCCTTTGGTGAGGTCGGGTTCCACATCCATGTTTTGCAACAAGCCGTGGCTGATAGGAAAAACAGCGCCTTTTCCGGCATGTGGAGGATCGAACTCACGTGGTTCGACACTTTCAGGTGTGATGCCTTTAATTTCAAACAACTCGCGCAACTCACTAAATGTTAAGGCATATTGGATGTCGTCAGATTCCGCTTTTTTGGCGATACATGGACCAATAAACACCACTTTTAGATCGTTGCCGTGTTTCTTTTTCAAAAAACGCGAAGCAGCCACCATGGGCGAAACCAACGGTGCCAAATTGCCTACCAAATGCGGCTGAAAATGCTCCACATAATACACTATGGCCGGACAGTCGGATGAAATAATTCCTTTTCCTTCATTTTTTTTGTACAACTCACGATAAGCCACAGCCACCATATCAGCACCAAAGGCCACTTCAGTAACAAGGTCAAATCCAAGAGCTTTCACCATTGCCACCAGTACTTGATGGTCTTCAATTTCGGTAAACTCAGCAGGGAAACTGGGGGCTAAACAAGCTGCTGTTGGTTTGTCAGACTGAAGCAGCTCAAGCACTTCGTCAGTAAGTTTCAAAAAAACCTTCGCTTGTTGGCTACACACTCGCACACAGTTTCCACAGCCAATGCAACGCGTACTGATGACCTCTGCTTGGCCGTTGATCATTTTGATGGCCTTTACCGGACATTCGCGTACACAAGTAAAACATACCCTGCACCGATCTTTTACGCTAAATACCAACTGTTTATAATTGCTGT
>JADYZK010000200.1 GCA_020853175.1 Bacteroidales bacterium | reverse complement strand
TTTTTTAGGCTGGGCGGTGGTGGCGTACCTTGTGGCACCGAAAAACACAATCCATGCGCCTGACCAGGCCCGTGATAAGGGTCTTGTCCGAGAATGACTACTTTAACTTTTGGTAAAGGCGTAAGGTTAAAGGCGTTAAAGATCAATTTGCCGGGAGGATAAATGGTGTATTGTTTCTTTTCATCCCGTAAAAAAGTTTTCAGCGCGGTGAAATAAGGAGCAGAAAATTCAGATT
Source organism: Bacteroidales bacterium (assembly GCA_020853175.1). Lineage (GTDB taxonomy): Bacteria > Bacteroidota > Bacteroidia > Bacteroidales > F082 > JALNZU01. The sequence goes on along the minus strand of JADYZK010000200.1, from coordinate 19,636 downwards.
GAAGGGCTTGGTGCCAACTTTCTTCAATTTGGGGATGAATTTCAATTAGCATATTTTTAAAAGTTTGATTGATAACAATATACAAGTATTTGTGACCGTTACTGGGTGTTCATAAAAGCATTTTTCTCGTTTGGGGATGCCTTCATACAGGAAAAACCTTTTACTTTGTACTTTGTTGTTAGTGAATCATAAGAAATTGTAAAAATATGAAAAAGATAGTTGCATTTGCCTTGGCGTTGTTTTTCGGCGCTGTGCTGTTCACTTCGTGTAAATCGTCGGCCAAATGTGCCGCTTATGGCGAAACACAGAAGTTTCAAAAAGAAGTAAAATATTGATAGTTAAGCTTTTGCTTATAGAAACCTCACCTTAAACCCACAGCGTCTTATGCGAAAGACAATACATCTTTTGTTGATCGTTACAGGGTTGATGTGTACACTGTCGTCGGTTGCGCAAAACAACCTTTTGTCGGACACCCTAGACAATATGCTCATCTTCAGTCATGAGCGTTCGGGTGTTGCCATTGCTCATTCGCATGGCTTTGGTTTGGGATATCGGGTAGGAAAAAATATCACTTCTTTTCGCACACGCATCTTTGCCCTTGAGGCCGTTACCATGCGTTCGCCAAAGGAAATAAAAACCATCAATCCTTATTTGGACAATTCCAAACGCTACATTTATGGTAAGCTGAACACCGTATTTGTGTTGCGTGCTGCCTATTCTAATAAATATTTACTCAACCGAAAGCCTTATTGGGGCGGTGTTGAACTGCGATGGCTTTATGAAGTGGGGGCAAGCGTGGCTTTCGAGAAACCGTATTATCTTTTTGTGTTCAACTACGTACAACTGCCTTCCGGTGAAGTCAGTTATGAAGTTGTTACCAGCAAATTTAATTCAAACAACTATTCTTGGGATGATATTTATGGCAGAGCACCTTTCTCTAAAGGGTTGAACGAAATCAGGTTGGTGCCGGGAGCTTATGCCAAAGTGGGATTGAACTTTGAATTTGGCGAAGTAAGAACAGCAACACGTGCAGCCGAAATAGGGGTAGCACTCGATGTGTATCCACAAAGTGTAAATATTATGGATGATGACCGCAACCAAGTTTTTCTACTCAACTTCTACATCAGCTATGCTTTCGGCAAACGATTCAATAAGTATTGATAAATTGAATGTTGCTTTATAAAAAATACTATTTCTTTTCTGTTTGACTTTAATGCAATAAAAACCTCAGGTTGGATGGATTCAACTTCTTTCATCCTTATGTTGGATAGGAAAAATAAACTCAAATTTATTGAGCTTTTCATGTTTTGAATAATTGATTTTTATTTTGGCCAACTGCGCATAAAAGCTGATCAGCCACAAACCGAAGCCGCCTTCAATGCCGTTGGGTTTTGGTTTTTTTGTTGTGACCGAATTCATACGTGCAATCAGTTCATCTTTTAAACCAATACCATTGTCTGTAATTTCAAGATGAAGAAAGTTGTTTTTTATTGTATAATCAAAAGTAATATGATTGGCTTTGCTGTGTTTGATGGCGTTGGAAAGTGAGTTTCTTACAATCACATCAAACGCCGACTTGTGCAGAAGCAGGTTGAGCGCATCTGATTGCAGCAATTGAATTTCGATATTGTTGCTGTGCGCAATGCTTTGGTAGGGTTCAATCATTTGCTCCAGCTGCAAAGGCAATAACAAAGGGGCTGTTTTGTCTAAAATATTTTCTTTTATTTGCGGTGCAGCCCAAAGCAAGATGTTGCTGAGGCTCAAATGCAGCGATTGGAGTTTGCCACGCATGTCATTCAAAAGCAATTTTGCTTGTAGTATATCATTGCGCTCCAATAGGTTAATGGTCACATCAGGACTTATTTGAATGGCACTGCTGTAGTTTCTGATGTCATGTGAAAGCACGGTAAACACGTTTTTTTGGAAGTAATTGAGCTTTTCTAAGGCCTTGTTTTTTTGAAAGATTTTTATCAACAAAAAAACGATCAATAAAACAACCAAAATAAGTATTATTGATAAATACATGTAATTTCTTCTGCTTCGTTCTTTTTCAAGGATCAGTTGTTGCTGAAGTTCCTGATTTTTTGTGAGGATATGAATGGTTAAATCCTTTTCGGAAAGTTTAAATTTTTGACTGAGTTCTTCACCTATTCTATTGTTTTCTTTAGCGATCATCAGCTCGGCCAACGAATCAAAGACAATGTTGTACCTCAGCGCGTTACGATAGTCTTCCTTTTGAATTAAAACCTCGGACATGGTGTGGTTAAAGCTTGCTTTTAAATCAATATCAGTGAGTTGGTTCACCTCCTTTTCAATGGATTTCAACAGCTGAAGCGCGAGAGAAGAGTTGCCGGATTTTGCTTCTTTTTCAGCTTGCAACTCCTTCAATTGCAGCACGTTCATTTGTGCGTTCTTTTCCTCGGCCAGCTTTATTGATTTTCTGATGAGGATATCAAAGTTTTTCCATTTTTCCTTCTTCAAATAAATTTTGGCCAAATTGAAGCTGGCGGTAAGTATCATTTGAGTAAGATGACTTTTTTCTGCAAAAATTAATGCTTTATTTAGTTGTGCAATTGCTTCTTGATCTTGGTTCATGAAGGTAAAAGCCTTAGAACGGGAGATATAAAATCCGGCTCTCAGCTCGTTTAGATAGTCCTCGTGCATTTTTTGCTTGGGCTTTATCGTATCTACAATTTTGAGGGCTTTGTCAGAATAGACTAATATTGAAGTAAAGTCTTCGCGGTCGGCCATGATGGCCATTTGCATGGAGTAGCCCTTTAACAATCCGGTGATATTCTCCGTTTTTTGATAAAAAAACATGGCAGTGTCAAGGTATTGTTGGCCTAAAAGTTGATGACCTTCGCGGTAAAAAGCAACCGCCAAATTAAAATAGCCGGCAGCCGTGTAACCATCATTTTTGTACTCTTTGCTTAGTTTTAGACATGTTTGATGCAAATCCACCGCCTTTTCAAACTGACCGGTTCGCCCATACAAAGCCGCCAAAATCTGACGTGATTGATAAGCAGCCGCCTTCCGATAATTGAAATTATTTGTATCTGAAAAAGTTACAAAAGCCTCAGCATCAGGTATGGCCGATGAGGGATCAACATTCATTTTAGTGACAATGGATTTGGCAAGAACCTCAAAAATAGAATCATTTTCACGCGCTGAGTTTTGGCCAATAGCCCAAAAGGCCTGAAAAATCACAGCGAAGAAAAAACAAAATTGGATTAACCTTTTCACCTTCATTTCATTTTTGAATAGCCAAATGTAAATGAATTTACGTATCGAAGTACCAAAATATCATTTTGATGCTTTGTGATGAGGAGAATGTGTTACAGGCCAACCTGAATCCACGGTAAAAAGTAATCTTCGACAAATAACCTTCCTACGAATAATCAAAACTACTTCCTTCAAGAAACTCCCGCAGGATAGACGTGGGCGGAATTTCCTTTTCGGGGATGGGGATGATGTAGGAAAGGAATTTCAGTAAGCGCACGGCTTCGGTATATTGGGGTGAGATAGGCGGCACCTCATGCAACAAAGGCTCGGCCCAACGACGCAACACGCCGAGCTCGAAAACAAGGGCGGTGTTGAACATCACATCGGCTTCTTCTTGAAAAGGAAATATGTGTTCTTCCTCGCCGCGACGTACACTCGGCCAGCGTTCTAAGGTGTTTTGGGCCGTGTATCCTCTGTATTGGCTGTCGCGTATGATGCGTCTAATCAGGCGGTTGTCGTTGGTTGGGATGCTATTGTTGGAATCAATGTTTAAGGTAGTTAAAGCAGAAACATATACTTTCATATAACGATTGGATGGAAGATCGCGCGACATGATGGGATTCAGGGCATGGATGCCTTCAATGATCAAAATACTTTTCTCTTGAAGCTTGAGTTTGGTGCCATCGTAAAAACGATTTCCGGTAACAAATGAAAATTTGGGCAAATCAATTTCATTTCCTGAGAAAAGAGCATTTAGCTGATCGCTTAAGAATTGGTGATCAATGGCCAATGGGTTTTCAAAATCGAAATCTCCATTTGCATCCCTTGGAGTTAATTCTCTATCTATAAAATAGTTATCCATAGATATTACCTCCGGTTTGAATCCATTGACGATAAGTTGAATGGAAAGACGCTTGGCAAAAGTGGTCTTGCCCGATGAGCTGGGTCCGGAAACGAAAACAACTTTTAGGTCATCACCCTTTTGCTTTACCATGTCGGCAATGCAGGCCAATTTTTTTTCTTGCAGAGCCTCTGCCACCTTAATGATCTCGCCTGTTCGGCCATTCAGTGTCATTTCGTTCAGTTGACCCACATGTGGTACGCCTATAATTTGTATCCATTCTTTAAACTCCATAAAGATTTCAAACAACTTGGGCTGATCCACCACTTTTGCCAGCTGATTCGGGTCGTTTTTCTTTGGGATAACCAAAAGCATCCCTTGGTGATATTGCTCCAATCCAAAAAGTTGAAGGTAGCCCGTGGAGGGAACCAGATATCCATAAAAATAATTGACCACATCATCAAGCTGATAAACAGAACTATAAAACTGACGACGGGTGCGCATGAGCGTACATTTATCAGAAAGGTTGAAACGCTCGAAGATCTTTAACGCCTCTTCTGTGCGTATTTCGTCGCGCTGAAAGGGAATGTTTTGTGCAATAATTTCTTTCATGCGTTCACGCAAGCGAACAACGATTTCCGCCCATGGGCCCGGATTGTGATTGTTCACCAATTCGCAATACATTCCGCCCGAAACCGATTGCTGCACCTTTAATTTGTGGTGGGGATACAGGTCGTGCGCTGCCTTAAACATCACCATTAACAACGATCTGATGTACATCCGCTGTCCGTCGGTATGCAGAAAACTGATGAAATTGACTGTTTTGGGCTTGTAAATCATATACGAAAGCTCCTTCAGCTTGTTGTTCACCACGGCACCTAAAATGGGGTATCCAATGTCAATCTTTTGATCTTCAGCAATTTCTGCTAACGAAGTTCCAAATGGATAGTCTTTTTCGATTTGGGTGTTTTCGCAAAAGATGGAGTAAGTTTTTTTCATACACTAAAATTTTTGCCTTTTACTTGAAGGCTGCTGACTTTTAAAAAACAAAACGGCAAATGAAACACATTATTTGCCTTGTTGGCGACCAACCGATATTTCAACTATTTTTTGGACGATGGCCGCTACAAAGATAAGAAGCCATTGTTGTTATTTGTCTAAAGCCGAAATTTCTTCGTGCTAATAGGGAAGAGTTGTTTCTCAAAGTTGCCCTTTGTTCGAGAATTGACAGATATTTTAAATAAGATTTATCTTGGAATTGTTGTTTCCAAAAAACGTGAGTAAGTTTGTGGCATGACTTTCAGGCATCAAACTCCAGCCCTTGGTAATCAATTGCCACTGTTCGGGAAACGTTTTTGCCGTGAGGATTGTCTGTAGTGAAACTGATGAAAAAAAAGCAACGACTTTCACAAAAAAAATAAAAAATGAAACGTAAAAAACTGATACTGATTGTTATTGTAAGCTGTTGGAGCGTGTTGGCCTGGAGCCAGCAAGCCTTTGAAATGGTTTACCAAACGGCAAACAACGGAAAAGTGGATTCAACTGCAACCTTGAGTTTTAAATGGATTGGAAACATCGCCTATTTGTCATCCAATACCAACGGAAGTGGCGAATTCATTGACTTTAACCGCAAGGAAGTGGTGGACATCATGCTTTTTGATGACACTTTGTATAAAACAGTGACAGCTTTTGATGCGTTGGATACCCCTAAAGCCACTGATGAAAAGGAAAATATTTTGGGTTTTGACTGCTCGAAAGTGACTTATACATCCTTTTCAAACACCATCGAAGTTTGGTTTACCACCGAAACTGTTGCCAAAGGAAGTCCTATTAAAGCGTATTTGCCCGATAATGGACTGGTATTGAAAATTGTAATCAATGGCAATCGGGCGTGGACTGCAATTTCAATCTCTCTTTTGCCCGACGCCACTACGCCTGCTTATGCTTACCAAAAAGCCCAAGCAATCAGCAAGGCCCGTGCCCGAGAGCTGCAAATCAAATCGCGATTTACAACAGTGCAGGTCTTCAATCGGCAGGTGGTCAACTTCGAGGATGGCATCGTGAATCCGGAATTTGGTTTGTCAGATATCACTTATCGCCTCTCGAACGGAACAATCATCTTGAAGAAAATCAAACTTCCCGAAATCAATCGAAAAGGAGCAAGTGTTTTTGCCACCCTCACCAATTGGTCAAAAGGCGATGCCTATGACAGAACATGCAGCTTTTTTACTGTGGCAGAGAAAAAAGTCCAATCGGTTGTGGATGCCTTTCAAAATGGCGTGAAAGTAATGCCGTTTTTTGAGGACAAATCCGGACAAAAATACCAAGGTGTTGTCAGCACTGCCAACTTTGAAGTTCCTGTAGAGCTGATGCGATTTTTCACTTCATTCGGTGTGTCGCATTTCAATCACCTGCGTGAAATCAATAGCTACAACTGGCAGGATTCGGTGGTCTATAAGCAAGAAATCACTTCGCTGATCCCCAACACCAAAGATGAAATTTGGTTGGGTGTTTTTATTGGAAATTACGACAAAGGCGGCCACCAAGTGAGCCTCGACTTGCAGTTTTATCCGGCTTGGGAAGAGGAAGTGCCGGCAGAAAAATGGATTGAACCTTTGTTTAACACCTTGAATATTCTTGAAGCTTCCGGACAAAATTACGGTCGTCTTTTTAAAACCGATACTTTAAACGTTGACTTTGAACTGCCTTCTAATATTAATGATTTGCAACTTCTTTTCACCTCAACAGGCCACGGCGGATGGGGTGGCGGCGATGAGTTCAACCCGAAACTCAATCAGGTTTTTATTGATGGTAAATTGGTGTTTAGTGTTGTCCCGTGGCGAACCGATTGTGGCACTTACCGCATGTCGAATCCGGCTTCGGGTAATTTTCAAAATGGATTGTCCTCCAGCGATTTAAGTCGCTCCAACTGGTGTCCTGCAACACTTACTCCGCCTTATTTTGTTCCGTTGCATGACTTAAAACCCGGGAAACACCAGCTGCAAGTAGTTATAGATCAAGGAGATGACGAAGGAAGTAGTTTCAATCATTGGAGTGTGAGTGGTGTGCTCACAGGCACGCTTTCAACCAAAAAAGAATAAGTTATGAGCGCTTTCAAACGATTTACGCTTCTTTTTGTCCTTATGCTTTGTATCGGTTTTTCGGCAAAAACACAAGAAAACAAGGAGGATCGAATAGAAAAAATGGCGTGGTTTCAAGATGCCAAGCTGGGAATTTTTATCCATTGGGGCATTTACAGCGTGGGCGGTATTGACGAATCATGGTCGTTTTTCAACGGTTACATCTCCTATGACGATTATATGAAGCAGTTGGAGGGGTTTACCGCTAAAAATTATGATCCCCAAAAATGGGTGAAATGGATCAAAAAAAGCGGTGCCAAATATGCGGTCATCACCACCAAACACCATGATGGCGTGGCTTTGTGGGATACAAAACAAAGCGATTTGAATGTGGTAAAACAAACCAAAGGCGGCCGCGACCTGATTGAGCCTTTTGTGAAAGCTATGCGCGACGAAGGCCTTCATTTGGGATTGTATTACTCTTTGCTCGATTGGTCGCATCCCGATTATCCACAGTTCACCCGCGCAAACAAACGCTATGAGAACGACAGCTTGCGTTGGAAAAATTTTATGCGTTTTAACAACGCTCAACTAAATGAAATAAGTCGTTTCAATCCAGATTTGTATTGGTTTGATGGCGATTGGGAGCACACCGCCGAAGAGTGGAAAGCCAATGAAATCAGGGCCATGCTGCTCAACAAAAATCCTCAGGCCATCATCAACTCCCGTTTGCAAGGCTACGGCGATTATGCCACTCCTGAACAGGGTGTGCCCATCACCCAACCCAAGGATAAATATTGGGAATTGTGCATGACAACGAACAATTCCTGGGGCTACCAGCCATTAGATAAGGAATACAAATCGGTAAATCAAGTCATCCGTATTTTTGTGGACTGCATCAGCATGGGAGGTAATTTGTTGCTGGGCATTGGACCACAACCCGATGGCACAATTCCGCATGAACAATTGGACATTTTGGAAGGATTGGGCCGTTGGACCAACACCCATTCCGAAGCCATTTATGGCACACGGGCGGGAATTCCAAAGGATTATTTCAATGGATACACTGCACTTTCACCCGACAAAACCATTCTGTATTTATTTGTTGACAACCAGCCCAACGGCCCGTTGCTCATCAAAGGCTTGAACAACAAAGTGAACCGCGTGTGGGTAGTAGGCAATGGCACAAAGTTGAGTTATCAAATCGTTGGTAAGCAATACTGGAGTCCTGTTCCCGGACTTTTATACATTGATCTTCCAAAAGAAGTGCAAGATGCAGAGGTGACAGTCATTGCTGTTTTGCTCGAGGGCGAAGTGGATTTGTTTTCCGATGAGGTGAAGGCTATTGAAAGCAATTGACAAGCGTTGAATGAGTTGTTGAGTCGATTTTGAAGGCCAAAAACTTGGAGTGCTATAACAAAAAACCAAAAAAAAACAGAACTTTCGTTCTGTTTTCTTTTTATAAAACTATAAGGTTTACAACCAACATCACAAATTTTATTTCAACCAATGATCAAGCCAGTTAAAGAACGTCCGTTGCCAGAGGATGCCGTTTTGGGGTTTCAGCACCCAGTGGTTTTCGTTGGGAAAGTAAAGGTATTCGGCGGGAATGTCTCTAAGTATCGCCGCATTATAGGCTGCCATTCCTTGTGAGGCCACGATGCGATAGTCTAACTCGCTGTGGATGACCAGTAGGGGAGTGTCCCAGTTTTGCACGAAACGGTGGGGTGAGTTTTGGTAAGACCATTGGGCAGTTTTGTTGTTGCTGTCCCAGAAAGGTCCTCCGAGATCCCAATTGGCAAACCACATTTCTTCGGTTTCCAGATATTGTTGCTCTAAGTTAAACATACCATCATGTGCAATGAAAGCTTTGAAGCGTTTTTCGTGGTTTCCGGCCAACCAATAAACAGAAAAGCCGCCGTAAGAAGCACCCACTGCGCCCAGCTTTTCGCTATTTACATAGTATTCTTTTGAAACGGCATCAATAGCACTCAAGTAATCCTTCATGTTTTGTCCGCCATAATCACCGCTGATTTGCTCTAACCATTCTTGTCCAAAGCCTGGCAAGCCGCGTCTGTTGGGCGCTACAATGATGTAATCGTTGGCAGCCATCATCTGGAAATTCCAACGGTACGACCAGAATTGGGCCACAGTACTTTGTGGACCGCCTTGGCAATAAAGCAAAGCAGGATAGCGCTTTTTGGGGTCAAAATGCGGAGGATAGATCACCCACACCAGCATTTGTTTTCCATCGGTTGTCGGAATCCAACGTTCTTCCACTTTTCCCATTTCAAGTTGGTTGAGCAGCTCGCTGTTGATCCTTGTGATTTGTTTTTGAACCCCTGATTCTTCTTCTATTGCAAACAATTCAACAGGGCTTGACATGGACATACGTGCTCCGACAAGGCTGTTTTTAGCAACCATCACGCTGTTGTAACTGTGCACGCCATCGGTAATTTGCCGAATGGTATTGGTGGCGGTTTCAATGGAGTAAATTTGGTCGAGGGCATGCCAGTTGCTGGTAAAATAAATTTTTGAACCATCAGCCGACCAGGCTAAACTACCCACATTTTGATCGAATTTTTCGGTGAGGTAATATTTTTCTCCTGATTCAAAGTCGAGGGTAAAAAGTCGAATCTTGTCGGCTTCATAGCCGTCGCGCTCCATACTTTCCCATGCCAATGATCGTCCGTCAGCCGAAAAAACCGGGTTCATATCATAGCCCATCATCCCACTGGTGAGGTTTTTTGTTTTGCCTGTTTCAAGAAAATATTGGTACAAGTCGGAATTGGTTGACAAAGCATAATCTTTTCCTGTTTTTTTTCTGCTGGTATAGACAATGCTCTTACTGTCGGGGCTCCAGGTGATTTGTTCCATACCTCCAAAAGGCTGCAATGGCGCACCCCACTGCTCGCCTTCCATAATGTCCTTAGCTTCGCTGATGCTTTTGCCGCTGTATTCGGCAACAAAAATATGTGTAAAGGCATCCACCCAATGGTCCCAATGGCGATACATCAGGTCGTTGTTGATACGTCCAGTGGTGAGCGGAAGGTCAGGGTAGCGTTCTTTCACCAAAGCCTTTTTTTCAACATCTGCCAACAGCAGGATATGCTTTTGGTCGGGTGAATAGGAAAATCCGCCAATGCCATCGGCGATTTCACTCATAAGGCTGCGGTTGCTGCCATCAACATCCATTTCCCAGAGTTGCATGCTGCCACTTTCTGCCGACATGAAACCAATTTTTTTGCCATCGGGCCGCCAACGTGGGTTGTATTCACCACCGGCTGTTGTGGTGATGCGTTTAAAATCAGAGCCATCAGTTTTCATGGTGTAAAGCTCGGAGTTGCCTTTGTTTTCGGCTACATCATAATAGGTGATAGAAAACAGAAGGGTTTGTCCATCAGGTGAACATTCAACTTCACCCAAACGACCCATGCTCCAGAGCAATTCGGGGGTCATTCGATCTGAGGTGGGGGTGATGGTTTTGGGTCCGATAACAGTGGCTGTGGCCGAACCTTTGTCAGTGTCTGTTTTGCACGAATGAAGCAACAAAGCAGCAACAATTGCAAGGGGTAAAAGGATCTTTTTCATTTTTGAGTTCTTTTGAACGGACTAAATTAAGGTTTTTTCTTTTTGGCTGTTTCAGAAATTATTTGAAGGCATGGTGACCTGTGTTTTTCGAACCCGGAAAAGGATAGGTCAACAACCCTAAAATGAACTAACCTATTCACTTGTTGTAGATTACGTTACGATCTGTTACAAACCAACCGAGAGATTCACATTTCCTGTGGCAACAAAATACACATTAAAAACATGATCTCCGGGACTTAGCAACGGCAGATGCGCTTCATAAAAGACAGTTTCATCAGGACTGTTTGCTGCGAAAATACCTTGCTCGTCAAAAATAAATTCCGGTGAGTTGGGAAAAACATGGGCTTGCAATTCAGGATCAAAGTTTCCGGCCAAACAAAAATTATGTCTTCCTCCGGGAAATGGATTCACCGATTGTATGCCAACAGAACGCATCACAAGGATCAAGGCATCAACGGCACTCAAACCGGAGCTGTTGTTCACGTCGGCAACCCGAAATAAAAAAGGACTCAACTGGTTCACATCGCTCATCCAGGCAAGTTGTTGCACCACTGGACTGAGCACCGTGAGGTAGTTGAGAATGAGGGCATCGGCTGCTGTGATGCCGCTCCAGTTGTTCCACAGCCAAGTGTTGCCCAACAAACCATCATTGCTTTCTTCCCAAAGTCTGATTTTAAGCTGTTGGTTTGGACTAACATTTTCGAAGTTGTAAACAGGAAGATTGTTTTCAATCAACGGGTTCACCACCATTGAAACGGCCTCGTTGGAAGCGTTAAACAACTGAATGCAAAAATTCTGTGCGGCCTCCGGCAAAGCACTTCCACTTTCATTGAAAAACCGTAATTGTCCTCTCAAGCTGGATTTTGACGGGTTGATGACTTGAATAAAAACCGGACGCTCGGTTACCCTACAACTCACCTTACCCGATTGTACGGTGAGGTTGGATGCATTTCCGTTGGGCTTTTGATTGACGGGTAAAGTCATTTTCACTTGGATGGCAGCTCCAACATTCAATTCAAAATTATTGATAATGGCGTTGGATGAAGTGCGACACCAAACTGCATATACCGTTGTATCAGCATTTTGCGAATTAAATTGATACACACTAACTGTTGGATTGCCACTGTTCACCTCGCGTTCAAAGCGCGTATTTCTCAATTGTTGGTTCATGGTATTGACATAAAACCACGATTTTTTAGGTTGATGGCCATACCACAACTCATTGGTAAGCCCGCAGCTGTTGTATTTGTTAGGATCGAGTGCATTGGCATCGCGCAACATAAAAAGAAACGCCTTATCAATACCCGAAGCAGCAGCCTCGAGAAACGAACGCAAAATCCACTGGCCCTGAACCTCGTAAATATCATTGGTGTCAATGGCTACGGCTGCTTGCACGCTTTCGGGCTGGGTGTCATAGCCAAATTCTGAAAGCCAAATTTCTTTGCCCGGCAGGTACTTATCGCGGTATTGCACCAAACGTGATAGTTTTAGTTTCAAGCTATCGGCTTCAGGACTGATGCCGTGCGAACCATTTTCCGAATAATGGTGAAAGTTCAGTACATCGGCAGGAAAGCCTTTCGTGCGGTTAAAGTCGCTCCATAGCTTCATGCAACGCACATATTCAAGGTTAAGACTTGCCAATCCGGCCATCACCATTTTGATGTTTGGATCGGCAGTTTTCATGCCTTTGCCTGGGCCTAAAGCTCCTTCGTGCCCATCGTAATCAGCACTGCAAAAGGTGGCAAACTCATCGGGGCGAAAATAGCCGCCACGTGTGAACCACCATTTGTCGGGTTCGTTCCAGTTTTCGAGGTAGCGCACCAACGAAGTACCGGTTTTGGGTTGCTGGTCACTTTTCAGCTTGAGTTGACCGACAGGAACCGCAGTCTTTCCATAACGAGCGGCAAATTGAAACATATAATCAGCATGTTCGATATAGGATGATGCCAACAGTGGGTTTTCGCCGGCACTTAGCGGTTTATGCTGAAGCAGGGAATCCACAAAACCGGTGATGTAATGTGCCGCGCCTTGCAAATCGGGACTTACGGTGATGCCATTGGAGCGAAGATCGGTATAAAAATCATCAAAATAAAATCCCCATCCCGGGCCGCTCACCCAGCTTGGATTCCACGCATATTGGTTGTTGGGATAGCCCGGATATGTGGTGTCGAGGTTGCCTTCGTCCCAGCCCCAGTTGTGGTATTCGCGCAGGTTGCCCACGCAGGAAAGCTTGTCGTAAGGATCGTTCACAAAGCCATTTACACCAAAGAAATCGCGCATAAAAGGTTTAGGGAGCGGGTTGGCAATTGGCAATGGTGCTGGTGCTCCGACAGGCGTTCCATACAATACAATTTCGGCCACGCGGGTGGATGGGCCAACGATTTCAAAACGTAAGAAACGTGTCGTTTGTTGCAGACTTACCTCACGCCATGTGTTATATGTATTGAGGAAAATGGATTTTTTATTGCCCCACGATGAAGGATCTCCGGTGTAAATGAACAATGAATCACTGTCGTTGGTATCAAAAAGCCACAACGAACTCAAGGAATAGGTTCTGCCCAGATCGAGCACCACGTAGGCCGGATAATAAATGTCGGCGTTCACCCAGCCCGGGGAGAAAACCGTTGTGGGTTGTCCGCCATTTCCGGCAGCAGGATCGTTGGCCAGCGCTTGTTCGTCCACCCATAGCCCCGCATCGCCTTTGGTGCTGAAATTGTAAAACATAGCTGCATCGAGCTTTATTTTTTGCTGGGCGTTGAGGCTCGGCAAAGCCATCAACAGGATGATGAAAAGCAATAATTTGGAACTACATCGAATACTTGTTTTGTTTTCTTGTTTCATTTTTTGTTGACAATTAATGCGGCAATAACTCCCGGAATCCATCCGGCTAAGGTCAACAAAAATACGATTAAAACTGAACCGCAGCCTTTGTCAATCACTGCTAAGGGCGGAAATAGAATACATAAAAGGACTCTCCAAAGCGACATATTTTAGTGTTTTAAGTTAGCTATGCAATATTGCTCATTTTTGGTGAATAACGTTGTCTTTTCCTAAAAGATTATCAATTTTGGTGCTTTTCATGCGATAATTTTGGTGATTTATTGCCTTTGTTATTAAAATCAAGGCAATAAAAAAGCAAGTACTTTGAAGGTACTTGCTTTTTTAAAGAAGATGAAAGCTTTGATTTCTTACTTCACGATATACGCTGATTTGCCTTCTTTGAAATTTTTAACGCCGGCTTCTAAGAACTTCACAAACTCATCAATATCTAAGTTGTAAGCGCGTGGTTGCACCAGCACTTCGTTGTTGTGGCCCATCAAAACATAGAATGGCTGCGCGTTAACGTTGAATTTGGTAATTTGAAAATCGGAAAATTTACGTCCAATCGTCTTTTTCACTTTGTTGTCGTATGTTGAGGTAACCCATTCTTCTTCAGGAAGCTCGGTTTTATCGTCCACATAAAGTGCTACAATCAAATATTCTTCTTGCAGGATTCGCAGCACGCGCGGATCGCTCCAAACGCTCGATTCCATTTCGCGGCAGTTGACACAGCCATGGCCGGTGAAATCAATAAAAAGTGGTTTGTTGATGGCTTTTGCGCAGGTCAATCCTTGTTCAAAGTCGAAGTAGCCGGTCAAACCATGCGGTAGGTGCAGCTTTTCGTGAAATTTTGGTGTTTCGCACAGCTCGTTTTGCTTATCCACCTGCGCAAAATTTCCGGTAGCCAAACTGCTGTTGTCGCGGATCATTTTGTTGAGGTCGAAATCGTGGGTGTGCATCGGAGGCATATATCCTGAAAGGGCTTTGAGCGGCGCGCCAAACATTCCGGGGATGAGGTACACCACAAACGAGAAGGTGATAATGGACAGCATCAGGCGTGGAACGCTGAGAAAAGGCACGTCGTCGTCATGGGCAAATTTCAGTTTTCCAAGCAAATACATTCCCAAAAGGAAGAAAATTACGATCCAAAAGGCCAAATATACCTCACGGTCGAGGATGCCCCAATGGTAGGTTTGGTCGGCAATGCTGAGGAATTTCAATCCCAAAGCCAGTTCCAAGAAACCCAAAACAACCTTCACTGAATTGAGCCATCCACCCGATTTGGGCAAATTGCTGAGCCATGAAGGGAAGAAAGCGAAAAGGGTAAAAGGCAGTGCAAATGCCAATGAGAATCCAAACATCCCGATGATGGGTTTCAACACCTGGCCGCCTGCCGACTCAACCAAAATAGTACCCACGATGGGACCGGTGCAGCTAAAGGAAACAAGCACAAGCGTGAGCGCCATGAAAATGGAACCCATGAAACCGCCTTGATCGGCTTGTGCATCGGATTTGTTGACCACCCAATGTGGCATGGTGATCTCGAACATTCCGAAGAAAGAGGCCGCAAACACAATGAAGATGACGAAAAACAAAATATTGGGTAACCAGTGCGTGCTCAGCCAGTTGGCGATGTCGGGACCGGCAACTACGGCCAAGATAGATCCGATAAGGGTGTAGATAGCAATAATGCTCAACCCATATACAATGGCTTGAAGCCTGCCACGCAGCTTGTTTTCCTTGTCTTTCATAAAAAATGAAACCGTCATCGGTATCATCGGGAAGACGCAAGGCGTGAGGATGGCTGCAAGTCCACCTAAGAACGCCAGGATAAAAAATCCCCACAACGATGCCCTGGAGCCGGTGATGTCGTTTTCGCTGGTGGTTAGCGCGTCCGAGGCACTATTTTCGGTGCTTTCGGCAACAATTTTGTCGCCATCTATGGCAATGTTGAAATCATGGTACAATGCCACACAACCTTGGTCGTTACAAACCATGTAAGCAATTTCGCCGGCGATGGTGTGTTTTTTTTCTGTGGGGACGATCTTTTGCCTGAACTCGGCCTCTCCCTCAAAAAATTTGATGTTCATTTCAAAAATCTCATCAAAAGCCTCAATGCCTTTTGAGGTTTCAAAAACCGAACCTTCGGTTGAAAAACCTTTGGCGGCGGCAAAAGTGAATTCGGTGGGCAGTGGTCCGTTTTCGGGAATTACCAATGAATACAGGTGGTAGCCTTTGTCAATGGTAGCTTTGAAAACCAGCTCATAGCCCTCGGAGGTGTAATTGTCAATGGAATAGGTCCATTTCACCGGATCGAGGGGAGCGTTTTGCGCGCCGGGGCCTGTCGCAATGCTTGTAGCACCGGCTGTTTCTGATTTCAAGGCAAATGAAAAGGGTTCTTCGGCAGGAGGGAGGCAGCGGGTATCATCGCAACTCATAAACTCAACAAAACCTTTGATGTTGACCGACTGTCCGCCTTCAACCTTTACTTTTTGTTTAAAAATAGCCTCTTTGGAGAAAAAACGCAGCGTCATCTCAAAGTTGGGATCGTATTGTTCAACCGATTCCGATTCGGTTACTTTCCCCAGCAGCTCGTAGCCGGTGCCTTTTTCATAGGTGAAAGTGGTGGCCGGAGGCGACATGGGGATGTTTTGCGAATACAAATGCCAACGCGGCTCAATATCAGCAGTAAAAACAAGATTGTATTCGTCGTTGCCTAATTTTTCTGTTGAAAAACGCCACTTAACAGGTTCTAAAATCTGTGTTTGCGCAAAAAAAGGCAAGAGCAGGAGCATGAGTAAACTGCCGCTTAAGAGAAATCGTTTCATTTTCATATTCATTACTAATAGATAAAAAATAGCATCACATACTTTAAATTGATTCTTCCACTTTTGGATATGCATGAAGAAGCATTTTGATTTTTTCGACGTGTCTGCAAGACAACCTCGTGTAAGGGATGGTTGCTTAACCTGCTTATTTAGAAAATAGTCTAAATAACTATCGTTTTTGTCATCAAGAGGGGGCTTTAAGCACAATTTTATAAATGGTTTTGGTATTTTCGGTTATTGCAAAACGGCCATCTATGCGTTGACCAATCAGCCAAACGGTAGCGCCATCAATGGTTTCGATGAGAAAGGTTTTTTCCTTTTCACTTCTCGAGAGGTGTTTGTTGGTCAGAAAGTCGCTCACCAATTTGCTGCCTTTCATGCCGAAGGGCTGAAAGCGATCGCCGTTTCGTATCTTTCGCACAAGCAGCGGAAATGTAAGCTGCCCGAAATCAAGCATAGCCACGTCTGCTGGTTGACGTAGTGGGGTGAGCTCGTCGCGGTTGATGCACTCGATCTGCAATTTCACCGGACTTTCGATAATGGAATCAGTTTCATGAATCCACATCTCAGGTTCATTTTCTTGCATGGAAATTTCTTGAATAAACAGCGCCTCTCCACCGATGGTCAAACGGTGCGAAGCAGAAAAAAATTCAGCACCCGGTTGCCTTTGCAGGGATTCTGTCATGGTCACAATCTGTGCCCCTTTAAAACCGAAATTTTTGAGTAAAGCATACAAAAGGGGCTCAATGGCAGTGTGCTTTTTGAGGTCGGACAAGGCAATGCGGTAGCCGTCAGAGGTTGATTGTAAAATGCCTGCTGACTTTTCTTTTACCAATTCTTCCATTAACAGAAAATCTTGCTGAAGCAGTCCGATGCTTTGCACAATTCCATCATAACCATTGGTTTTGAGGGTGCTCAACAGCGGGATTAAGTTGTGACGGATGTTGTTCCGCAGGTATTTTGTTTCGCTGTTGCTTCGGTCTTCACGGTAATCTTGCTTTTGTTCGACAAGGTATTTTTCAACGGTAGTGCGCGGTGCAAACAGCAATGGCCGAATGATGAAACCGTTGCGGGGCATCATTCCTTTAAGACCTCTCACCCCCGAACCGCGGAGCAGATGAATAAAAAATGTCTCCATTTGATCGTCGAGGTGGTGCCCCACCGCTATGGCTTCGGCATGGGTTTCCAAACGCAGGCTTTCAAACCAGCTGTAACGTAATTCCCGCGCGGCTTCTTGAACGCTGATGCGATGCTGCTGGCAATAGTCAAGGGTGTTGAATCGCATCACCTTATAAGCAAGGTTGAGTTTTTGGGCCAGTTGTTGAACAAAAACCTCATCGCTATCGGAATCCTTGCCCCGCAGTTGAAAGTTGCAATGTGCCACCACCACCTGATAGCCGAGCTGATGCAAGCAAAGCGTTAAAGCCACAGAATCTCTTCCACCACTCACACCAACAACTACGGTAGCTTGCTTTTTAAGCAGATTGTGCGATTTGATATAAGCCTCAACAGATGAAATCATGCGTCAAAAATACACGAAATTGCCATTTGACGTTTTTGAAATAAGCATTTTTAACGTTGTAATGGCTTTTAAGTGTCGTAAAATGAAATCATACTTAATCACGTAAAAGGTTCATAGTTAAATCTTGACGTACATACAATTTGATCAGACTCCCATTCAGCCTTGTTAACATATTAACAATTTATGGATTTTATCATCTTAAAACCTCTTACATGGCCTTTCCATTTTGCATCGTAGGAGCGTGAAAAAGAAATCTATTTTACCAACAACACAGCGCAATAAAGCGAAAGTTAGCAAGCAGAAATGGAGTGCCAGCAAAGCTAACAAGGAATGATTTTGCGGGAAGAACGTTCTTTAAAATGAAATCAATGAGCAAAAGGAAAATTTAGACAGGTTCTAAGTTAGATGCACCTTTTAAGAATGAAAAAAAACCTAATTTTGCACTGTCATTGGTCAACTTAACGGCTTGTGAGATTTGAATTCAAAGCTTTTGAAGCCTTTATTTGATTTGCAACTGCTAACCCGCAAAAGGTTGTTGTCGCAACTAAATCAAAGAGGATTAAGGCAGGGAAAGAAAGTTGAGTTAAACCTTCGCATTGTTAAAGATATAACAGAGATAAGAACAGAAAATAAATATTCACTCAAGAACAGAGAATCATGGAAAAAGTAATCATCCGTTTGCGCATGGGTTCCCACGATGCCCATTATGGCGGTAATTTGGTTGACGGAGCCAAAATGTTGCAATTGTTTGGCGACGTTGCCACCGAATTGTTGATCCGCCACGATGGCGACGAAGGTCTTTTTGTAGCCTACGATATGGTTCAATTTACGGCACCTGTGTATGCCGGCGATTATATTGAAGCCGAAGGCAGCATCACAAGCGTGGGCAATTCATCGCGAAAAATGACTTTTGAAGCCCGCAAAGTAGTGGCACCACGACCGGATATCTCTGCTTCAGCAGCCGATTTTCTCGAAACACCTGTTGTAGTGTGCCGAGCCACAGGCACTTGTGTGGTTCCGTTAAAATGCCAACGCAAAAACGTTTAAGCCATTCCTCTCCGGAGGATTCATCATTATAAACAATAAATCTCATGGAAAAATTAATCATCACTGCAGCCATCAGCGGTGCCGAGGTTATGAAGGAACACAATCCTGCCGTGCCTTACACCGTTGAAGAATTTGTACGCGAAGCCAAAGCAGCTTATGCAGCCGGTGCCAGCATCATCCATTTGCATGTGCGATGGGATGACGGAACGCCTACCCAAGACAAAGCACGCTTCGAGGAAGTTATCAAAGCGATCAGAGTCGAAATCCACGACGTGATCATTCAACCCTCAACAGGTGGTGCTGTGGGCATGACCGATGATGAAAGATTGCAGCCCACCGAGCTGAGACCTGAGATGGCAACTTTAGACTGCGGAACGCTGAATTTTGGCGGTGATGAGGTGTTTACAAATACCGAAAATACCATCAAATATTTTGGAAAACGTATGATTGAGTTAGGCATAAAGCCTGAGCTTGAAGTGTTTGATAAAAGCATGATTGATATGGCCTTGCGTCTTCATAAAAAAGGGTTCATACAAGATCCCATGCACTTCGACCTTGTGATGGGTGTAAATGGAGGCATCACCGGCGACTTGCGCGATTTCGTTTTCTTGCGTGAAAGCTTACCGGCTAACGCCACTTATACCGTAGCCGGTGTCGGCAGGTTTGAGTTTCCTCTGGCCATGGC